>NZ_JALJRI010000026.1:0-70889 GCF_024519795.1 Micrococcus sp. Mcc89
CGTCTCATCTCAGTCCGGCCCTCGTGCCAAGAACCTCATGACCCACAACACCTAGCCCGTGTCAGTCCTCGTCCGCGCGCGGGGCCGAGGCCGCCGGCAGCGAGGTGGCCACGACGCCGCGGGAGACGAGGTCCGCGGCCCGGCGGCAAGCACGGCTGCGACGGGCGTCCCCGGGGACGTTGGCCAGCTGGTCCAGCACGTCGATGACCTGCCGCGCCCAGCGGACGAAGTCGCCCGCGGCGAGGTCCGCGCCCTCGAGGGTGCGGCGCAGGGTGGCCCCCCGCACCCAGCGATGCATGGGCGCCACCAGCCCGGGGTCCGTCCGGGGCGTGGGCTCGAGCCGTGCCTGGGCCTCGTCCGTGCGCAGGCGCTCCTCGATGCGCTCGGCGGCCTCCGCGACGCGCGCGAGCCGCGGGGTCGGCATCGGGACCAGTCCGGGCTCGGCCTCCCCCCTGCCCTGGTACACGAGCAGCGCGGCGACGGCGGCCCACTCCTCCGGCGTCAAGCCGTCCGTGGCCGGATCCTGCAGCACCAGCGAGGTGAACAGGTCCCGCTCGCCGTAGATCCGGCGCAGGGCCTCGCCGCGCTCCGTGAGCGCCGCGCGGGGCGAGGACGCGTCCTCCTGGACGTAGCCGTAGGCGCGCAGCAGACCGACGACGCGGTCGAACGTGCGGGCGATGGTGTTGGTGCGGCCCGCGATGCGCTCCCGCAGGACGGAGACCTCCCGCCGCATGGCCCACCAGCGGTCGCCCCAGCGGGCGTGCTCCTCGCGGTCCTGGCAGCCGTGGCACGGGTGGCGGCGCAGTGCCCGGCGCAGCTCCTCGACCCGGGGCGCGGCCGGGTCCTCCCGGAGGCGGAAGCCCGCCGTGCGGCGGCCTCCGGCGGGCGGGCGGCCCGTGCGCACGGCCTCGCGCATGAGCGCGGCGACGTCCTTGCGCTGCGCGGGCGTCTTCACCTGCACCACCTGGGGCAGGGCGGCGCCGGCCACCGGCTCGACCGGCCCGGCGACGTCGTCCACCGTGATGCGGCGCAGCTGCGCCTTGTCCGTCACGACGCCGACGCGCGGGTTCTGGGGGTTGCCGGCGGGGAACACGACGACGGCCCGCCCGAGCGCGCGGCCGGCGTCGAGTTCGACGACGTCCCCGACCGCGAGGTTCGCGAGCGAGTCCTTCACGGCGGCCAGGTGGGCCCGACGGCGCCCCTGCGAGCCGGACTTCTCCGCGGCCGCGAGCTCCTTGCGCAGGGTGAGGTATTCGGCGAAGTCCCCGAGATGACACTGCATGGCCTCCTCGTACTTCTCGAGGCTGGCCTGCTTCGAGCGGACTTCGCGGGCCAGCCCCACCACGGAGCGGTCCGCCTGGAACTGGGCGAACGAGGACTCGAGGATGCCCCGCGCCCGCTCCGCGCCGACCTGCGCCAGCAGGTTCGCGGACATGTTGTAGGTGGGCCGGAACGAGGAGCGTAGCGGGTAGGTGCGGCGCGAGGCCAGGCCCGCGACGGCGGCCGGGTCCAGCCCGGGACGCCACATCACCACGGCGTGGCCCTCGACGTCGATGCCGCGGCGGCCCGCCCGGCCCGTCAGCTGGGTGTACTCCCCCGGCGTGATGTCGACGTGGTTCTCGCCGTTGAACTTGACCAGCTTCTCGATCACGACGGAGCGGGCCGGCATGTTGATGCCGAGGGCGAGGGTCTCCGTGGCGAACACGGCCTTGAGCGCGCCGGCGGCGAACAGGTCCTCGACGGCCTCCTTGAACGGGGGCAGCATGCCGGCGTGGTGGGCCGCGAAGCCCCGGGACAGGCCGTCCCGCCACGCCCAGAACCCGAGGATCTCCAGGTCCTCGACGGGCAGCAGACGCGCCGCCTCCTCGACCCGCTCGGCCACGAGCGCCTTCTCCCGCGCCGTGGTGAGGTCGAGCCCGGCCCGCAGGCACTGCTCCACCGCGGCGTCGCAGCCGGTCCGGGAGAAGATGAAGGTGATGCACGGCAGCAGCCCGTCGCGGTCCAGGGCCCGGATCATCTCCGGGCGCGACGTGGACAGCCGCGGTCCGCGCCGCTGGCCGCCGTCGTGACCGCCCGGCCGACCGGAGACCGGCCGCTCCCGGTCCAGCGCGGAGGAGCCGGTCCGGCCCCGGCCGCCGTCGCGACCCGTGCGCCGGCCGCCCCTGGCCCGCCCCTTCGGGACGCCCCCGCGCCCGTCGCGGTGCTGCTGCCACCCGGGCCGACCCCAATCGGCGCGCTGGAACCGGCGCTCGGCCTCCTCCCCCAGGCGTTTGAGCTCGGGGTTGAGCAGGGCCTCCCCGTCCCGGTCCGCGGTGTCCTCGAAGGCGATGTCCTCGGCGAACAGGTCGTAGAGCCGGCCCCCGGCCATGACGTGCTGCCACAGCGGCACCGGCCGGTGTTCGGAGACGATCACGGTGGTGGCGCCCCGGACCGTGTCGAGCCAGGCGCCGAACTCCTCGGCGTTGGACACCGTGGCGGACAGGGAGATCAGCTGCACGTGCTCGGGCAGGTGGATGATGACCTCCTCCCACACCGGGCCCCGGAACCGGTCGGCGAGGTAATGGACCTCGTCCATGACGACGAAGCCGAGGTCGATGAGGGTGTCCGACTGCGCGTACAGCATGTTGCGCAGCACCTCGGTGGTCATCACGACGACGGGCGCGTCCGGGTTGACGGAGGTGTCCCCCGTGAGCAGGCCGACGTTCTCCGCGCCGTGCACGCGGGCGAGGTCCGCGTGCTTCTGGTTGCTGAGAGCCTTGATGGGGGTGGTGTAGAACGCCTTCGTGCCGCGGGCCAGGGCCAGGTGGACGGCGAACTCGCCGACCACCGTCTTGCCGGCGCCGGTGGGCGCCGCGACGAGGACGCCGTGGCCGTCCTCGACCTCGGCGCACGCGCGGCGCTGGAAGTCGTCGAGGGGGAAGCCCACGCGTGCGGCGAACCGGCCGAGCTCGGAGCCGGCATGGTGCCGGGCCGCCCGGGCACGGGCGTAGCGCTCCGCCGGGCTCAGCTCGGGTTCGTCGTGCGGGGTCGCGGACGCGGGATGGTGGGCCATGGCCCCACCCTACTGGCGGGTCCGGACGCCGTCGTGGTCGTGCGTCCGGGCGGGAGGGCCGCCGCGTACGACGCTCAGATCTGATCGAGCGGCTTCGGGCCTTCGGCGAGCTCCGCCTCGACGTCCACCTCGCGCTGCCCCGAGCGGCGGTCACGACGACGGTCCCCCCACAGGCACAGGACGATGGCCACGCCGAAGAGGACGACGAGCGGGATCGCCATGTAGAACATGGAGATGGCGTCCGCACCGGGGGCGGCGATCGCGGCGATCAGCATGATCACGAAGACGGTGATGCGCCAGTGGTGGACGATCGTGCGGCCCGGCAGGATGCCGAGCATGTTCAGTCCCACCAGCAGCACCGGCAGGACCATGGCCACGCCGAACGCGAGGTAGAGACGCGTGACGAAGCTGATGTACACCGACGCCGTCGGGAGGTTCGCGCCGCCCTCGGGAGTGAAGCCCACGAAGAACTGGACGGCCTGCGGCATCACGAGCCACCCCAGCGCGATGCCGAAGATGAACAGGGGCACGGCCGCGGCGATGAAGCCCAGGGCGTACTTCTTCTCGGCCTTCTTCAGACCCGGCACGATGAATGCCCAGATCTGGTAGAGCCAGACCGGGCTGGACAGGATGAGCCCGATGAACATGCTGACCTTGAGCATGAGGTCGAACGGCGAGGCCACCGTGTCATAGGCGACGGCCGCCGTGTGTCCCTGGCTGGCGATCTCCTTGACCGGGCGGAACAGCTCCGCCATGACCGGCTGGTAGACGAGGAAGCCGATCACCATGCCGACCGCGACGGCGAGCGCCGACTTCAGCAGTCGGTTACGCAGCTCCGTGAGGTGCTCGCGCAGCGGCATCTCGCCGGTGGGGTTGTCCCGCCGCTTCCGGCGGCGCCGGGTGCGGCGGGCGACCTCGTCGAGCTCGGTCATCGGGTGGGGGTCCTTCCGGCTCAGCGCGGGTCGCGCGGGTCGGTCTCGTCACGCTCGACGACGCGACCCTCGACCGGCTCGTCCGCGGCGGTGGAGCCGGCGCCGGAGCGCTCGTCCGTCGTGCCCTTGCCCTCGGTGCGCATCTGCTTCACCTCGGAGGAGAAGATGCGCATCGACTGGCCGAGGTTGCGGGCCATCGCGGGCAGCTTCGGGGCCGCGAAGAGCAGGATCGCGAGCAGGATGATGATGACGAGCTGCCAGCCCTGGAGTCCAGCCATGATGAAGGGTCCTTTCGATGGGGTTCCGGGGTCCAGGCTACCGCGCCGGCAGGGCCGCCAGGGCATCGCCCAGCGCGTCCGCCACGGACGCCCGGAGGTCGGCGGGGGCCAGCACCTGGACGGCGCCGCCGTGGCGTCCGACCAGCGCGGCGGCCACGGCGGCGTCGGTCAGATGCACCCGGGTGAGGCGGTCGCCGTCGGGCAGGTCGGCCTGGGCGTCCGGGCGGTAGCCGGCGGCCGCGTCGCGGACGGGATGGGCCCAGCGCAGCAGCACGGGCACCCCCGCGGCGTCGTCGGGATGGACCCGCCAGCGCGCGGGCCGGGCCCGGGGCGCGAACGTCTCCCCCGTGGGTGCGGGCGCGCTGATCCGGTCCACCCGGAACACCCGGTGGTCCTCGGCGCGACGGCACCACGCCTGCAGGTAGAGGCGCGCCCCGTCCTGCACCAGGGCCAGCGGCTCCACGTCCCGCTCGGTGAGGGCATCGGCATGCACGGAGCGGTAGGTCAGGTGGACGACGGCCCGCTCCGCCACGGCGGCCAGCAGGGTGCGCACCGTCGCGGGGTCCACGGCCACGTCCCAGTGGGCGGCGACGGCGACCGGGGGCTCGCCGGCGGTGTGCGCCTCGGCCTCCTGGAGGGCGGCGTCGTCCGCGTCGTCCGCGTCCGGGGCCCCCGCGTCCAGGACCGCGGCGCGGATCCGGCGCTGGGCGGAGCGGGCGGCCTCGCGGTCGGCGTCGTCCAGCACCGGCAGGTCCGCGACCGTCTGCAGGGCGGCGACGAGGCTGTGCGCCTCGGGGCGCGTCAGCCGCACGGGACCGGCCAGGTCGGCGGCGCGCTCCACGTGGACGCGGCCGGCCACCTCCGCCACCTCGAACTGGAAGCCCGGGAAGTCGCGCTCGGGCATGCCGCAGTAGCGCAGCGTCTCGAGGTCGGCGTCGAGGTGCTCGTCGGTGATGCCGAGGCGGGCGCGCAGCTCCGCCCGGTCCACCCCACCGGCCCGGTTGGCCAGCCCCACGATGTCCAGCAGGCGGCCCACGAGGTCCTCGCTCGAGTCGCGGGCGCGGCGCCGGACGGGCGCGGCGAGCGCCACCTCGAGCAGGGCCGGGTCGGCGGGGCCGGCGTGGGCCTCCGCCGCGGCGGACAGGCCCGCGCGGACGCGGTCGGTCAGGTCCGGGTGCGCGGCGGAGGGCACGGCCCGGCCCAGCAGGCCGCCGATCTCGGCGGCGAGGCCGTCCTCGCGCGGTCCGGCGGGGGCCTCCCAGAGCTCCCAGTCGGGTCCCGGCGCGGCGCCGTCCTCGGCGCGGGGCTCGGCGGGCTCACCGACCGCGCGGACGCCCTGGCCCCGGCCGGGCGCGAGCCACACCCGGACCCGCTCGGCGTCGGCCTGTCCGGCCAGGCGCGCCACGAGGCCGGCGTGGTCGTGGTCCTCGGGACGGCCGGGGGCGTCCGTCGCCCGCTCGACGCGGCGCGGCTCCCCCTCCATCCGGGTGAGCCGGAAGCTGCGCTCGGCGCCGCGGTCGAGGTCCCAGCCGGTGAGGTACCAGCGGCCGCGCACGAGGGTGAGGAACCAGGCCCGCACGGTGCGCCGGGTGGCCCGCCCCCGCGCGTCGCGGTAGGGGAAGCGCAGCACGGCCTCGTCGGCCACGGCCTGGGTGAGGGCCTCGAGCCGGGGGTCGGCCCGGGGCATGAGGGTGTGGTACCCGGCCAGCTCGTCGTCGCCCGTGAGGTCGGTGGCCGGCTGGAACAGCAGGCCCACGGCGCGGACGACGTCGGCGCGCAGCGGCGAGTCGCCCCACAGGCGCCGCGCCCGCACGAGGGCGCGGCGCTCGTCCACGGTGAGGTCGAGGTCGCGCAGCAGCAGCGCGTCGCGGACGACGCGGTGCCGCACCCCCGCCTCGCCCTCGTCGAAGCCCGCGGGTTCGAGGGTCTCCAGCGGGACCCCCACGGCGCGCAGCACGCGGCGGTCCCGCTGGAAGAGCTTCTCGAAGGCGGTGTCCGTGAGCCCCTCATAGCCGACGACCTGCCGTCGGATCCGGTCACGCTCGAGGCCATGCGGCGCCGAGAGCAGCAGCCACAGCAGCGAGATGATGCGCTCGGCGGCCTCGTCGCCGGCGCGCCGTGGGGCGGGTGGGGTCACGGGGCCCGGGGTCAGTCGACCGAGACGAGGTCGCAGACGAAGATGAGCGTCTCGTTCGGCCCGATCGCGGAGCCGGCGCCGCGGGCGCCGTAGCCCAGGTGCGGCGGGATCTCGAGGCGGCGGCGGCCGCCGACCTTCATGCCGAGCAGGCCCTGGTCCCAGCCGGCGATGACCTGGCCGACGCCGACGGTCAGGGGCAGCGGGGTGCCGCGGTTCCACGAGGCGTCGAACTCCTCGCCGGTGGACCAGGCCACGCCCACGTAGTGGACCTGCACGCGGGAGCCGGCCTCGACAGCCGGGCCGGAGCCCTCGATCAGGTCCTCCACCACGAGCTCGGTGGGCGGGGTCTCGCCCGGGAAGTCGATCTCGGGCTTGGTGCGGTCGTAGTCGCGCTGTCCGAAGGACACGGTGCTCTCCTCTTGGGTACTCGTGGACTTGGGTACTCGTGGACGGGGTCAGTTCGCCGACGGGGTCAGTTCGCCGACGGGGTGGCGGACGCCTGGGCGTCCAGGATGTCCACCACGAACAGCAGGGGCTCGTTCTCGCCGATGGCCGGCGGGCTGCCCTGCTCACCGTAGGCCTTCTCGGCCGGGATCGACAGGAGGACGCGCGAGCCCACCTTCTGGCCGGCCAGACCCTCCTTCCAGCCCTCGATGACCCGGTTGAGGGAGAACGTGATGGCCTGGCCCGTCTCCCAGGACGAGTCGAAGACCTCGCCGTCGGACCACGTCACGCCCTCGTACTGCACGGTCACGGTGTCGTCCGCGCCGACCTCGCGGCCCTCGCCCTCGATCAGGGGCTGGACCACCAGCTCCTGGGGCGCCTCGCCGTCGGGCTTCGCGATGCTCGGCCGGCCGCTCTGCTCGTCCACGGTGACGTCGGGCAGGCGCTCGTCCCGCTCGGTCACCTCCTCGCCCTCGGCCTGCTTCGGCAGGATGGCGTCGATCTTGTAGACGAACAGCTGGGCGGGCTGCGTCTGGGTGGAGGGGGAGGCGCTCGGCGACGCGCTCTCGGTCTGCGGGACGGGGACGTCGTACTCGGGGCTGTACGCGGCGACGATCGTGCCGGCACCGCTGCCCACCAGCATCTCGTGGATCTCCGGGTTCATGGACTTGAGCTGGTCGTCCACGGGCACGGCCTCCGGTTCGCCGCTGAAGTTCTCGGCGACCACCTCGCCGCTGGCCGGATCGACGACGGCGATCGACATCTTCAGGACGTCGCCCTCCTGCACCTGATCCCCCTCGCCGGCGGTCAGCACCCGCGTGGTGGGCTGGTCGGTGTCGATCTCCCCGTCGATCTCGACCGTCGGCGCCCCGCCGTCGCCCTCCGTGAAGGTGACACCCGTCAGGGCGTCCGGCTCCCCCTGGCCCTCGCCGACGGCCGCCCGCTCGGGGGCGGCCGACGTGGAGGCCGACGCGGTGTCGCTGTGGGGCTGGTCCGCGCCGTCGTCGCCGGTGGCGCAGGCGGTGGCCAGCACCAGGCCCGCGGCGCCGAGGGACAGCAGCGGCAGCAGGCGGCGACGGCGGCGGGCCGCCAGGGGCTGGGGGGTCTCGAACGAACTCATGCGTGTCACCCTAATGGCGCGTCCTGGACGTCCGCTGTCAGGCGATCCGCCCGAAAAGCCGGTCGACGGCGGCCGACGACGTGTCGAACGGGTCCTTCGTCACGATCGCGTGCAGCGGATGGTCGGTGAGCTTCAGGGTCGTCCAGTCGACGGCGTAGTCCAGGCCGTGCTCCCGGGCACGGGCCACGAAGTCCGCGCGCACACGGGCCCGGGTGGTGGGCGGGGCGGTCTCCACGGCGGACCGGGCGGCGTCCTCGGGCAGCAGGCGCGCGACGGCGCCGCGCCGCAGCAGCAGGCGGAACAGCCCCCGGTCGGGGTCGATGTCGTGGAAGGCCAGGTCCAGCTGGGCGAGACGGGGTGAGCCCCAGTCCAGGTCGTGGCGGGCCCGGTAGTCCTCCAGCAGGCGCAGCTTGATCGCCCAGTCGATGCGGTCCTCGATGCGGGACCGGTCACCGGTGCGGACGGCGTCGAGCACCTCGCCCCACAGGGTGAGGACCTCCCCCACCCGGTCGTGGTGGGCACCCTCCGCGGCGACGAAGGCGCGGGCCCGCTCGAGGTAGTGCTCCTGCAGCTCGAGGGCGGAGGCCTCCCCCTCCCGGAGCGCGATGCGGGCCGTGCCGGTGAGGTCGTGGGAGATCTGCCGCACCGCACGGGTGGGGTGGGCGACGACGCGGTCCCCGAGCGGGAAGCCCGCCTCGATCATCCGCAGCAGCAGGTCGGTGGCGCCGAAGCGCAGCAGGTGGGTGTGCTCGGAGAGGTTCGTGTCCCCCACGATCACGTGGAGGCGCCGGTACTCGGAGGCGTCCGCGTGCGGCTCGTCCCGCGTGTTGATGATCGGCCGGGACCGCGTGGTGGAGGAGGACACGCCGTCCTGCACGAAGTCGGCGCGCTGGGAGAACGCGAAGTGGGCCGGGCCCTCGCCCTCGGGCCACGTGCCGGCGGGCACGACGCGGCCCGCGCCCACGAGGATCTGCCGGGAGACGAGGAACGGGACGAGCGCCTCGGTGAGCCGCCGGTACTCGGTGCGCCGGCGCAGCAGGTAGTTCTCGTGGGAGCCGTAGGAGCTGCCCGAGGAGTCGGCGTTGTTGCGGTAGAGGTGGATCCGGCCGCCGACCCCGTCCGCGGCCATGCGCTCCTCGGCCTGGACCACGAGGTCGTGCAGCAGCAGGTCCCCCGCCCCGTCCGAGGCGATGAGCTCGTCGAGCGTCGAGCACTCGGCGGTCGCGTACTCGGGGTGGGAGCCGACGTCGAGATAGAGCCGGGAGCCGTTGGCCACGAACACGTTCGAGGACCGCCCCCACTCGACGACGGGCCGGAAGAGGTAGCGGACGACCTCTTCGGGGCTGA
Organism: Micrococcus sp. Mcc89; assembly: GCF_024519795.1. NCBI lineage: Bacteria > Bacillati > Actinomycetota > Actinomycetes > Micrococcales > Micrococcaceae > Micrococcus > Micrococcus sp. Mcc89. The sequence continues at coordinate 9,311 of NZ_JALJRI010000026.1, forward strand.
GCGGGCGCCCCTGCGGGTTCCAGTGCTGGACGCCGTACTCCGTCTCCAGGCCGAAGATCCGGCGGGCGCGGTCCGCGTCGGTCACTGGCCGCCCTTCTGGACGAAGCCCTTGACGAACTCCTCGGCGTTGGACTCCAGCACCGAGTCGATCTCGTCCAGCAGGCTGTCCAGGCGCTGGTCCTGGGCCGCGGGCTTCACGTGCGCCTGGCCCGCCGCGGCGCCGGTCTCGTCGTCGCCGCCGGACGGGCGTGGGCGGATCTGCTCCTGGGACATGGTGGCCTCCTCGTGCGTCGACGCGGGTCGGTGTGCTCCGTCCGCGTCCACCCATCCTGCCCCACGCGCGGGCCACGTTTCAGCCCCACGCCCCCGGGTTGCCCCGCGCTGGCAGGATGGGGGCATGCGCCTGTGGACCCTTCACCCCCGCCACCTCGACCGTCAGGGCCTGACGGGCGCCTGGCGCGAGGCCCTGCTCGCGCAGGCCGTCCTGGCCGGCCGCACGCGCGGGTATCGGGACCACCCGCAGCTGCTGAGGTTCCGGGAGCACCCGGACCCGTCCGGCGCGATCGGTGCGTTCCTCTCCGGCCTCGAGGCCGAGGCCACGGCGCGCGGCTATCGCTTCGACCACTCCCGGATCGACCGGCCGTGCCCCGCCCCCGACGGCGCGGTGCGCATCCCGCCCGCCGGTCTCGCACCGATCCCGGCCACCACGGGCCAGCGCGACCTGGAGTGGCGTCACCTGTGCGCCAAGCTGGCCGCGCGCAGCCCCGCCTGGCTCGAACGGTGGTCGGACACGCCCGTCCCCGACGTGCACCCGCTGTTCACGATCGTCCCGGGGCCGGTCGCCTCCTGGGAGCGCGCCTGAGGGCGGGCCGCGGTCGGGCCCGGTCTGGCACCGTGGGGGCATGATCCGCGACGAGAGCATCGAGAGCTATCTGGGGCGCCTCGCCTCCGGCGAGCCCACCCCCGGCGGCGGCGCGACGGGCGCGCTCGCGGTCGCCGAGGGCGCCGGACTGCTGGCCATGGCGGCCCGGTTCAGCGCGGCCGAGGAGGACGCCCGGGCATCGGAGGGCCTGATCGCGGCGTGCCTCGGCCTCGCCGACGGCGACGAGCGGGGCTTCGGCGCCGTGGCCGAGGCGTTCGGGCTGCCCCGCGACACCCCGGAGGACCGGGCCCGGCGCTCGGCCGCGATCCAGGCCGCCCTGGCCGAGGCCGTCCAGCCGCCCCGCGGGATCGTCGACGTCGCCGAGCGTGCGCTGGACCTGGCCGAGCGTGTGCTGGACGCGGCGAACCCGAACGTGCTCTCCGACGTCGGTGCGGCGCTCGGCTGCGTCCGGGGCGGCCTCACCGCCGCCGCGGTCACCCTCGAGACCAACCTGGGCCCCCTCCGCGACGAGGGCCTGGAGGGCGTCCTGCGCACCGACGTCGACCGGGCGGACCGTCTCGTCGCGCGGGCGGACGCCCTGCTGGGCCGCGTGCGCGCGGCCGTCGCGGGCTGAGCGCCCGCCCTCGCCTCAGGCCCGCGCGCCGAACAGCGGCGGCAGCGTGGCCACGAGCGCCTCGTCGTCGGGCCGGGGCGCGGCGGCGTCCTCCCACCAGCCGGGCAGGTCGACGGCGGCGCCGACCAGCGGCTCGGCCAGGTGCAGCCGGTGCACCCGCTCCCCCGCCCCGCGCAGCAGCAGGGTCTCCCACGCGGCGCCGGCCACGCGGTCACCGTGGCGGCCCACGAGGTTGCCGCGGGTCCACGCGCGGGTGGCCCGCGGCGGCGTGGCGACGGCGGCACGGATCTCCGCCTCGTCGGCGAGCGTCCGGAGGGCGCCGGCGGCCACGAGGCGGCGGTGCAGGGAGCGGGCCGGGCGCAGGTCGGCGTACTGCAGGTCCACCATCGCGAGGCGGGGGTCGGTCCAGTCCGCGCCCGTGCGGGCCCGCAGGCCCTCGAGGACGCGCAGCTTGGCCGCCCAATCGGCGCGGTCGCTCAGGGACAGCGGATCCGCGGTGGCGTCGTCGAGGTCGATGGCCCAGGCCTCCAGCACCTCGCGCGTCTGCGGATCCGTCACCCCGAAGGCGGCGCAGTGGGCGCGGGCCGCGTCCAGGTAGGACCGCAGGATCTGCAGCCCGGTCCAGTGCCGGCGCACGGGGCCGTCCGCGGTGCGTTCGAGCAGCGGCACCGTGGCCCGCAGACCCGGGTCGTGGCTGATCGTCTGCAACGCGGCCACCGGGTCGTCCAGGGTGAGCCGGGGCGCCGTCCCGGCCTCGGCCATCGCGAGGACGAGCGCGGTCATGCCCATCCGCAGCCACGTGGCGTGCTGGCTCAGCGTCGCGTCGCCGATGATCACGTGGAGTCTGCGGTAGGCCTCGGGGCGGGCGTGCGGCTCGTCCCGCGTGTTGACGATCGGCCGGTGGATCGTGGTCTCCAGGCCCACGGGCTCCTCGAAGTAGTCCGCCCGCTGGGACAGCTGGAAGCCCGGCCGCTCCCCCGCCGGGCCGAGGCCCACGCGGCCCGCGCCCACGAGCACCTGCCGCGCCGCGAAGAACGGCAGCAGGACGGCGGTGAGCTCCTCGAAGTCGAGGGACCGGGCCACGAGGTAGTTCTCGTGCGCGCCGTAGGACTGACCCTTGCCGTCCACGTTGTTCTTGTAGACCAGCACCTCCGGGGCGCCCTCGGCCTGGCCGATGTGCTCGGCCGCCGCCTGCGCGACCAGGTCCCCGGCGGCGTCCCACACCATGGCGTCCCGCGGGGTGGTCGTCTCCGGCGACGAGTACTCCGGGTGGGCGTGGTCCACGTACCAGCGCGCGCCGTTGGCCAGCACGGTGGACAGCAGCAGGTGCACGGGCTCCCCGTCCGGGCCCACGAGCGCCTCGTCGGTCAGCTGCGAGGGGTGCGCCGCCGAACGCGGCAGCCGCCAGCCGCGGGCGTCCACGAGCGGCGACTCCCCCGTGTAGTCCCACTCCGTGCCGGCCACCGCCGAGCCGGACCGGGTGACCAGGTCCGCGTACGCGTTCACGAGCTCGACCGAGAGCACGCTGTGGTGCGCCCCCGGGTTGGCCGGCGCGTGGATGCCGAACTCGGTCTCCGTGCCCATCACGCGGTGCACGCCCCAGCCGGCGGCGTCCCGCCCGTTCGGGGGCACGGCCGCGCCGTGGAACAGCCGGCGCTGGCCCTCGAAGGCGGGGGTCGGGCCGACGTCGACGGCGGCGACCCGGGCGAAGCCGTCCGCGGCCCCGCGGCCGAACGCGCTCATGCCTCGACCCCCCGGACCATGCGCAGCGAGCGCAGCCGAGGACCGCGCCAGCCGGAGGTGCGCGCCCACTCGGCGGGCGCGACCGTGGCCAGCAGGTCCGTCTGGTCCTCCATCACCGCGGCCACGGCCTCGCGCAGGTGGCCCTCGCGGACGCCGAGCGCGGCCGGGGCCTGGCCGGCGGCGAGGTAGTCGCGCACCGCGTGCCGCTTGGCGCGGTCCACGACGTCGGCCACCACGGCGCCCGAGACGAGGTCGGCCAGGTGCAGGGCGTGGGTCGTGCCGGACACGTCCGTCAGCTCCGCCAGCGCAGTGTCCGCGCCGCGGTCGTAGAGGGCGGCGACCGTCCGGGCGATGAGCGTCGCGCGGGCCGCGTCCGCCGAGCCGGCCGCGGCGACGTCGTCGGCGTGCAGGGGCACGTCCGCGGTGAGGTGCTTGGCCATGATCTCCGCGGCGCCGGCGGCGTCGGGACGGTCCACGCGGATCTTCACGTCCAGTCGGCCGGGGCGGAGCACGGCCGGGTCGATCATGTCCTCGCGGTTGGAGGCGCCGATGACGATCACGTTCTCGAGGGCCTCGACGCCGTCGATCTCGGTGAGCAGCTGCGGGACGATCGTGGTCTCCACGTCCGAGGAGACGCCGGAGCCGCGCGTGCGGAACAGCGACTCCATCTCGTCGAAGAAGATGACCACGGGGAAGCCGGCGTCGGCCTTCTCGCGGGCCCGGTCGAAGATGACGCGGATCTGCCGCTCGGTCTCGCCCACGTACTTGTTCAGCAGCTCGGGTCCCTTGACGTTGAGGAAGAACGAGCGCTCGCCGTCCGCGCTGCGGGCCGAGAGGGCGTTGGCCACGGCCTTGGCGAGCATGGTCTTGCCGGTGCCGGGCGGGCCGTACAGCATGATCCCCTTGGGGGCGCGCAGGCCGTGCTCGCGGTAGACCTCGGGGTGCAGGAACGGGATCTCGACGGCCTCGCGGATCCGGTCGATCTGCGGGCCGAGGCCGCCGATGTCCTCGAATGTGACGTCCGGGACCTCTTCCAGCAGCACCTCGTCCACCTCGGACAGCTCGACCCGCCGCAGCGCCCATTCGACGCGGGCGTCCACGGTGACGGCGTCCCCGTGGCGCAGGTCGACGCCCTCCAGCGCGGGCGCGCGCCGCACCACGCGCTCCTCGTCCGCCGTGCCGGCCAGGACGAGGCCGCCGTCGGGCAGCGCCTCCTTGACGCGCAGCAGCTGACCCGACCCCGTGCCCGGGGCGACGCCGACGATCGAGCTGGACTCGTCCAGCAGCACCTGGGCGCCGGGGGTGAGGCGGGCGGCGTCGAGCAGCGGGGAGACCGTCACGCGCAGCCGTCGGCCGTTCTGCACGACGTCCGCTCCCCCGCGCACCACGGCGCCGGTCTCCACGCCCTCCTCGGGATCGCGCGGGGCGTGGACGGCCTCGAGGGTGGCGAAGGTGAACGGCGGATGCGTGACGGCGTCCAGGTTCTCCTTGAGCGTCGTGATCTCGGCGCGCGTGGCCTCGAGCAGCTCGACCATGCGCCGGTTGTTGCGGGCGGTCGTCTGCGTCTGGGCCTCGGCGGCCCGACGGCGTTCGCTCAGGCCGGCGGCGTGCCGCTGGGCGGACTGCAGCTGGTGCCGCAGCCGTTCGGCCTCGGCCTGGGACTGCCGCAGCAGCTCCCGCGCCTCGGCGAGGCGCTGCTCGGCGTGCTCCGTGCCTGATTGCGCGTGGTGGTCCACCGGTGCTCCGTCCACTCAGTCCTGCTCCCCGGTCGGGGTCCTCCCACCGTACGCGTCCACGCCCTGCTCGGCGGCGCGTGACCGCGCGGCCATGAGGCGGGCCTCCTTCGCCGCCTTGCGCGCCTTCTTGTCCGTGACCGGCCGTTCGCCGAGGGCCTCGGGCGTCCACCGGGCCTCGTCGGCCGGCTGCCAGGCCTCGACGTCCTCGGCCTTGAACTCGGAGACCTTGGAGCGCTTCTTCAGGCGCAGCGCCTCCTCGCCCGAGGCCAGGCGGCGGGCCGTGAGGAGGAAGCCGGTGTGCGCGACCATGCGGTGGTCGGGGCGCACGGCGAGCCCGTCCAGGTGCCAGCCGCGCACGAGGGTCTCGTTGGCCTCGACCTGCGTGAAGCGGCCCGAGTCCCGGATGGCCTCGGCCACGCGGGAGAGCTGGGTGGCGGTGGCCACGTAGTTCAGCCACACACCGCCGGGGGCCAGGACCTCGGCGACGGTGTCGAGGCATTCCCAGGGGGCCAGCATGTCCAGGACCACCCGGTCCACGGAGCCCGGCTCGTGGACCTTGGGCATCTCCTCCTGCGCGTCGCCGAGGTGCACCGACCAGGCGGGGTGCTCGGCGCCGAAGAAGGCCTCCACATTGGCCCGGGCGACGTCCGCGAACTCCGGGCGGCGCTCGTAGGAGTGCAGGCGACCGTGGTCGCCCACGGCGCGCAGCAGGGACATGGACAGGGCGCCGGAGCCCACGCCGGCCTCGACCACGACGGCGCCCGGGAAGATGTCCGCCTGCTGCACGATCTGCGCCGCGTCCTTCGGGTAGACCACCGTGGCGCCGCGGGGCATGGACAGGACGAAGTCGTTCAGCAGGGGGCGCAGCACCTGGTACGGCTGGCCGGCCGAGTTCTCGACCACGACGCCCTCGAAGCCGCCGATCAGGTCGTCGTGCCGCAGCACGCCCTGGTAGCTGTGGAACTCCCCGCCGGGCAGCAGGGTGATCGTGTTGAGGCGGCCCTTCGCGTCCTTGATCTGCACGCGCTGGCCGGCCCGCAGGGGGCCGCGGCGCGCGCTCACGCCGGTGGGTTCGGTCATGGGGGGCTCCTTCGGTTCAGGGACGCCGCGTCGCGTCGACGGCGGCGAGGATCGTCTCGCGGGGCACCACGGAGCGCACGAGGCCGTGCGCGTCGGTCAGCACCCACACGGGGGTCTGGGGGTCGGCCAGGCGGGAGGCCAGGTCGGGACCGGCGGCGGGGACGTCGTCGCGGACGAGGACGGCCTCCGGAGCCAGGGCGACGGCGACCGCGGCCAGGGCGGTGGTCGTGCGGCGCGCCGGGGTGAGGCCCGCCGCGGCCGTGTGGTCCAGCACGCCGCGGGGCCGACCGGCCCCGTCCACGGCCACGACGGCGCGGCGGCCGCCGTCCGCCTGGGCCAGGGCCTCGGCGACGCAGAGGTGCTCGGGCAGGGCGATGGCGGGCGCCTCGACCTGCTCGAGCCGCAGGGTCTCCAGCCGGCGGCTCCAGCGCCCGTGGCGCACGGCGTCGTCCGCGCCCCGCCACAGCGTGAGGGCGACCCAGGCCGCCAGGACGACGACGAACAGGTCCGGCGCGCGGCCCGCGAGGGTCGGGGGGCCGAACACCGCCGCGAGGACGCCCACCGCGACGACGCGCCCGGCCCAGCCGGCCGCCTCGACGCCACGGGCCCGGGAGCCGGTGGCGGCCCAGACGGCGGACTCGACCATGCGGCCGCCGTCGAGCGGGGTGCCCGGCAGCGCGTTGAACGCGGCCAGGAGGAGGTTGGCCCACACCGTGACCTCGAGCAGCAGGGCGAGGACGGACGGGCCGGCCACGGCACGGGCCGCCAGATGGGCGAGGCCCGCGAGCACGAGGTTCGCGGCGGGGCCGGCCATCGCGGTGAGCACCGTGTCCAGCGGTCGGGCGGACGGGCTGCGGAACTGGGTGTGCCCGCCCCACAGGGTGAGCGCGATCTCCTCGGTGCGCTGGCCGAAGGCGCGGCCGGTGAGGGCGTGGGCGGCCTCGTGGACCAGGACGGAGAGCGCCAGGAGCACGGCGTACCCCAGGGCCACCCCGTAGGCGCCGCCGCCGATCAAGGGCAGCGCGCGCTGGATCTGCGGGCCGAACGCGAGGGTGATGACCGCGGCGATCAGAAGCCAGGACCAGGACAGGCGCACCGGCGCGCCGGCGATCGTGCCCAGCCGGACGGAGGCGGGCCCGCTCATCCGGCCCCGTCCGCCCCGGGCCCGCGCGCGGCGGCGATCCGACGGACCGCGGCGAGGTCGGCCGGCGTGCGGCCGGCAAGCGTCGTCCACTCGACGGTCGCGAGCCCCGCCGGCAGCGGCAGCACGCTGGGCACGCCGACCGTCGGCAGGCCCGCGGCCATGGCCGCGCCGACGCCCACCGGGGAGTCCTCGACCGCCACACAGTCGGCGGCCGTCAGCCCCGGTGTCCGCTCGGCCAGCAGCTGCAGGCCCAGCCGGTACGCCTCCGGGTCGGGCTTGCCCCGGGAGACCATGTCCCCCGAGACGACGACGTCCAGCGTGCCCGCCGGCGCCCGCTCGGCCAGTGCGCGGGCCAGTGGGGCATGGGACATCGTCACGAGGGCGCCCGGCACGCCGGCCTCGGCGAGCGCGACGAGCAGCTCCCGGGCACCCGGCCGCCACGGCACCCCACGGACGACCCCCTGGACGACCTCGTCCATCGTCAGGTCGATGATCCGCTGCACGGGCAGGTCCAGCCCGGCCTCCTGCAGGCGGCGCGCTCCCTCGTCGAGGGGGCGTCCCACGAGGGAGGCGGCCAGGTCATCCGACCAGGTGCCGCCGTGCTCGGCCACCAGGCGGCGCTGGACGGCGTTCCACAGGGGCTCCGTGTCCACGAGGGTGCCGTCCATGTCCCACAGGACGGCGCGTGGCAGGCGGCGGGCACGGTCGTCCGGGGCGGGCGCGGGGTGGCGGGGCATGGAGTGCATCCTATCGAGCGCCGCCGCCGGGGTGTGCGGGGCGGGTCGCGGGCCGTGGCCCCGTCGTCGGGCCGTGTCTAGGCTGGCCGCCATGACCGACGCTACCTCCGAGGACCAGCCGGACGACGTCCTGGGCCCGTTGCGGACCCACCTGAGGGCGACCGTGGACGCGCTCGAGGCCGGGCGGCGGGCCCCCACGGTCCTGTTGCTGGCCTTCGAGGGGTGGAACGACGCCGGGGAGGCCGCGACCGGGGCCCTGGGCGCGCTGCGGGAGCAGTGGGACGCGGCGGACGCGGGACGGGTGTGCGACGGCGAGTTCTACGACTACCAGGTCACTCGACCCCTGGTCCGGCGCGACGCCGACGGGCTGGGGACGCTGGACTGGCCGGCGGTCACCCTGCACGAGGCGCTCCTGGACCGGGAGGGCCGGCCCGTCGCGGGCGAGGCCGCCCCGCCGGACGGGGTGCGTGTGCTCCTCGCCGTCGGCGTGGAGCCGAACGTGCGGTGGCGCGCCTTCCTCGAGGAGCTTTTCACGGCGGCCGACGCGCGTGACGTGGACGCCGTCGTGACGCTGGGCGCGCTGCTGGCGGACGTGCCCCACACCCGGCCCCTGCGCGCCCGCCCGACCTCGCCGCTCGTGGACGTGCGGGTGGCCGTCGGCGCGGACCGTCCGGTCTACGAGGGGCCCACCGGGATCATCGGCGTCATCGCGGACGAGGCCGCACGCCGCGGCCTGCCGAGCCTCTCACTGTGGGGGACGGTGCCCCACTACGTGGCCCAGGCGCCCTCCCCCAAGACGCTGCTCGGGCTGGTCGAGGCGGTCGAGGACCTGCTGCACGTGAGCGTCTCCACGCGCGGGCTGGAGGACGACGCGAGGGCATGGCAGCGCGGCGTGGACGAGCTGGCCGCCGAGGACCCCGACGTCGCCGCCTACGTCCGGCAGCTCGAGGAGGCCCAGGACACCCAGCAGCTGCCGGAGGCCTCGGGCGAGTCGATCGCGCGGGAGTTCGAGCGCTACCTTCGCGGGCGCGGCGGACGCTGACGCCCGGCCCCGCCCGGCGGGGTCAGCGCAGGCGCAGACCCAGCAGCGCCGCCACGACGTCGACCACCGGCACCGGATCGGCGGCGGCCTCGGCCAGGCCCGGCAGGGTGCCGGCCGCCCATGCGTCGAGGGCCTCCAGCGCAAGGGGGGCGTCGAGGTCGTCCGAGAGCGCCGCGTGGACCGCGTCCAGCACGGCGACGCCGGCGGCGGCATGCGGTCCGTCCAGGGCGGCGCGCCAGCGGGCCACCCGCGCCTGGGCGTCGGCCAGCACCTGCTCGGACCACTCCCAGTCCGACCGGTAGTGGTGCGCGAGGATCGCCGCGCGGACGGCCACCGGCTCGATGCCCCGCGCCCGCAGGCGGGAGACGAGTTCGAGGTTGCCGAGGGACTTGGACATCTTCTCGCCGTCCAGGGCCACCATGCCGGTGTGCGCGTAGGTGTGCGCGAGCGGCAGGCCGTCGACGGCGGTGGCGTGCGCGGCGGAGAACTCGTGGTGCGGGAACCGCAGGTCGGAGCCGCCGCCCTGCACCGTGAACGGCGCCGGCAGGTGGGCCCGGGAGATCACGGAGCACTCGATGTGCCAGCCGGGCCGGCCGGAGCCGAGCGACCGACCGTCCCAGGCCGGCTCGCCCTCGCGGTGCACGCGCCACAGCAGCGGGTCCAGCGGGTCTCGCTTGCCGGGGCGGTCGGGATCGCCTCCCCGCTCCGGGAACACCGCGGCCATCTCGTCCAGGCCCATCGCGGAGACCTGTCCGAGGCGCCAGTCGGTCGCGGACTGGGCCGCGCGGACGTCGAAGTAGACGTCCCCGTCGGGCTCGCCGTCGCCGCCCGGCACGCGGTAGGCCCGGCCCGCCGCCAGCATCGTCTCGACGGCGTCCACCACCAGGCCCACCGCCTCGGTCGCGCCGACGTAGTGGTCCGGGGCGAGCACCTCGAGGGCGGCCATGTCCGCACGGAACAGGTCGGTCTGCTCCTCGGCGAGCGCGCGCCAGTCGACGCCGGTCGCCTCGGCCCGCTCGAGCAGGGGGTCGTCCACGTCGGTCACGTTCTGGACGTAGGCGACCTCGAGACCGGCCGCGCGCCAGTAGCGGTGCAGCAGGTCGAAGGCCACGTAGGTGCTCGCGTGGCCGAGGTGCGTCGCGTCGTACGGGGTGATCCCGCAGACGTACAGCGAGGCGCGCTGGGCGTCGTTGCCCGGATGCCGGGTCCGTCCCGTGGCGGTGTCGTGCAGCCGCAGCCGGTCGGGGCGGCTCGGCACGGTGGGCGGGGCGGGGGTGCTCCAGGACTTCACGGGACTCCTCACATCGGGGTGGTTCGGCGGTGCCGGGCCGCCATGCCCGGCGGCGGGAGCGGGCTCAGGCGCTGATGACGCCCGCGCCCAGCAGGGCGAACAGGACGCCGCCCAGGAGGATGCGGTACCAGACGAACGGCAGGTACGAGTTGGTGCTGATGAAGCGCATGAGCCAGGCGATGACCGCGTAGGCCACCACGAAGGCGATCGCGGTCGCGACCAGCGTCTCCCCCATGCCGTACGGGCCCTGCGTGCCGGGATCGGTGAGCGAGGTGTACAGCTTGTACAGGCCGGAGGCGAACACGGCGGGCACCGCCAGCAGGAACGCGTAGCGGGTGGCGGCGGGCCGGGTGTAGCCCATGGCCAGGCCGGCCGCGATGGTGCCGCCGGAGCGCGAGACGCCCGGGATCAGCGCGAGGGCCTGGGCCAGGCCGTAGAGGACGCCGTCCCGCACGGTGAGCTTCTCGAGCGGCTTGGTCTGACGGCCGAGCCGGTCCGCCAGGGCGAGCAGGACGCCGAACACGATGAGCATGGTCGCCGTGATCCACAGCGACCGGAACTCCGTGTCGATCCAGTCCTCCAGCAGCAGGCCCAGGACCGCGATCGGGATCGAGCCCACGATGATCAGCCAGCCCATGCGCGCATCGGGGTCCGAGTGCGGGATCCGCCCCGTGACCGCGGCGCACCACCGGCCGATGATGCGGGTGATGTCGCGCCAGAAGTAGATGAGGACCGCCAGCTCCGTGCCGAGCTGCGTGATGGCCGTGAAGGCCGCCCCCGGGTCGGTCGCGGAGGGCAGGAACTCGCCCACGATGCGGATGTGGGCGGAGGAGGAGATGGGCAGGAACTCCGTGAGGCCCTGCACCAGGCCCAGGATGATGGCTTCGATCCACGTCACGGAGGGTCACTGTACGCGACGGCCCCGGGTGGGAACCCGGGGCCGTGCGGTCCGTCACGAGCAGGACGGTCAGTCGTCGTCGTCCTCGTCGTCGAAGAGGTCGAGCGGGGTGACCTCCTCGGTGTCCGCGTACAGGGCGTCCTCGTAGGCCTCGAAGGCGTCGGCCACGGCGAAGAACGCGGCTTCGACGGCGGGGTCGTCCTCGCCCCGCTTGTTCTGCGCGGCCACGAGGTGTTCGTTCAGGGCGGTGGTGAGGGCCTCGAGGGCCATGCGGGCGTCAGAGCTCATGGGTGAACGGTAACCCGGTGGCCGGTGGCGCGGCCAGGGGTGGGCCGTGCGGGACCGGCCGCCGGACCCGAGTCCGTCTGCCAGGATGGGCGGGTGCGTGAACAGCTGATGTCCTCGACCCTCGACGCGATCTCCCGCGGACAGAAGTGGGAGTACCTGGTGATGACGGTCGCCGCCCACGAGTCCCTCGCCGACGCCCGACGGCGCCTCGTGGAGCACGCGGAGTACGGCCAATGGGAGCTGCAGCGCTCCGTGCACTACCGCGACGGGGCGCGCCGCTATTGGATGCGCCGCCGGGTGATGCGCGTGGCCTCGACCCTGCAGACCCTCTGAGGCGCGGGCGCGACGACGCCGCCCCGGCCGTCGTCGCCGCCCGCGGCCCGGATCAGCGCGGCTCCAGCATCCGCTCGAGCACCCGGCAGCCGAACTCGAGCGCGTCCACGGGCACCCGCTCGTCGATGGCGTGGAACAGGGACGTGAAGGCCAGGTCGGCGGGCAGGCGCATGGGCGCGAAGCCGTAGCCGGTGATGCCCAGCCGGGAGAGGGACTTGTTGTCCGTGCCCCCGCCGAGCATGAACGGCAGCACCTGGGCCTCGGGGTCCTCCGCCTGCAGCGAGGCGATCATCAGCTCCACCAGGTCCCCGGAGAAGGGGGTCTCCAGGGCGACGTCCCGGTGCTCGGGTGCGATGGTCACGTCCGGACCGGCGAGCTCGGCGATCGTGGCGAGGGCGGACTCCTCCTCCCCGGGGATCAGGCGCACGTCCACGGTGCCGGTGGCCGAGGACGGGATGACGTTGTGCTTGTAGCCGGCGGTCAGCCCCGTCGGGTTGGACGAGGTGCGCAGGGTGCCGGCCACCCAGGAACGGGCCTGCCCGAGCGCGTCGAGCTGCGGCGTCGGGTCCGTCTCGTCGAAGTCCACGCCCATGATCTCGGCCACCTGTTCGAGCAGCGCGCGCGTGGTCTTGGTGTACACGAGCGGCCACTCGTGCCCGCCGATGCGGGTCATGGCGCCGGCCAGCCGGGTGACCGCGTTGTCCGGGTGCGGGGCCGAGCCGTGCCCGGGGGCGCCCTCCGCGGTGAGGTTGAGCCAGGCGAGCCCCTTCTCCGCGGTCTGCACGAGGTAGGCGCGCGAGCCGTGCACCTCGGTGGAGAAGCCCCCCACCTCGGAGATCGCCTCGGTGCACCCGTCGAACACCTCGGGGTGATGGTCCACGACCCAGCGTGCGCCGTAGACGCCGCCGGCCTCCTCGTCGGCGAAGAACGCGACCGTCAGGGGTCGCCGCGGCCGGCGGCCCGTGCGGGCCAGGTGCAGCAGCACCGCGAGCACCATGGCGTCCATGCCCTTCATGTCCACGGCGCCGCGCCCCCAGATCATGCCGTCCTTGAGCTCGGCGCCGAACGGGTCCACGCTCCACTCGTCCGCCTCGGCGGGGACCACGTCCGTGTGCCCGTGGATGACGAGCCCCGGCGCCTCCGGATCCCAGCCCGGCAGGTGCCCGACGACGGAGACCCGGCCCGGCGCCGACTCGAAGAAGCGGGGGGTCATCCCCGCCTCGGCCATGAGCCGGGCGCAGTACTCCGCGGCCTCGGGCTCACCGACGGAGACGTTGCCCCCGCGGTTGGTCGTGTCGATCCGGATGAGGTCGCGGCAGATCTCCACGACGCGGTCCTCGGGGCGCGAGCGGGCGGGGTTCACGATGTTCTCGACCATGGTTTTGAGCCTAGCCCGAACCCGTGCTATCTTTCTCGAGTTGCCCGGAGCGGGACGGACCGGACAGGACCGGAACGCGGTGGGCGACGGAGCCTCTCCCAGGGTTCCACCGATGAGCGCGAGTGGCGGAATTGGTAGACGCGCAGCGTTGAGGTCGCTGTGTCCGCAAGGACGTGGGGGTTCAAGTCCCCCCTCGCGCACCGCTCGTCGAGCAGCAGGGCCCCGGTCGTCACGACCGGGGCCCTGCGTGTTCCCCCGTCCGGGGTCCCCTCTAGAGTGGTGTCCGTGCGACGGCAGGCGCCGTCGGTGGAACCGCACGACGGCATGGAGGACCCGATGGCCCTGGAAGCCCCCGCACTGCTGCATCGGCTCGCGCGAGCCCACGGGGTGCAGCCCGAGTACGTCGGGCAGGACGGCTCGGCCCAGACCGTGCCGGACGAGGCCCTCGTGAAGGTGCTCGCCGCCCTCGGGGTGTCGGTCCGTCCGGACGGGGTCGCCGCCCTGGCCGAGGCGGTGGAGGAGGCGGAGACGGCCCCCTGGCGGGACGTGCTCCCGCCCACCGTGGCCGCCCGGTCCGGTCACCGCCTGTCCGTGCCGTGCCACGTGGCCGCGGGCGAGCCGGTCGTGGCCCGCGTGCACACAGAGGACGGGCGGACCCTCGAGGTGAGCGTGAGCGAGCCGGTGTCCGAGGTCCGCCTGGTCGACGGCGTCGAGCGCGAGCGCGTCCACGTTCAGATCCCCGCCGACCTCGCCCCGGGCTGGCACCGGCTGGAGGTGACCAGCGGCTCCGGCTCCACCGCCTCCGCGGTCCTGGTCTGCGCCCCGGCCCGGCTGAGCACGCCGCGTCCCTTCCTCGAGCGCCGCGGCTGGGGCGCGGCCGCGCAGGGCTACTCGGTGACCTCGGCGGACTCGTGGGGCATCGGCGACGCGGCGGACATGGGGTCCCTGGCCGAGATCGTCGCCCGGCACGGTGCCGACTTCCTGCTGCTGCACCCCCTGCATGCGGTCGAGCCCGGCCCCCATCCGGCGGACTCCCCCTACTCCCCCGTCTCCCGTCGGTTCCTCTCGGCGCTGGTCGTGCACGTGCCCTCGATCCCCGAGTTCGCCGACCTGCCCGCCGCGGAGCAGGCGGAGCTGCGGTCGGCCGGCGCCCGCGTCCAGGCGGAGCTGGAGCGCACCGGCCGGATCGACCGGGCCGCCGTCGCCGCCGTCCTGTGGCCCGCGCTGCGCCGCGTGCACGAGGTGCCCCGCTCCCCCGAGCGCGAGGCCGCCTACGCGCGGTTCCGCGCCGAGGCCGGCCCGGGCCTGGACGACTTCGCCCTCTGGTCCGTCCTGCGCCTGGACGGCGACGGCACCGGGCCCGATCTCGCCGACCCGGCCTGGGCGCCGGGCGGGGTCGAGGCCGAGCGGGTCCGCGTCGAACGCGCGACCGACGTCGACCTGCACCGCTGGGTGCAGTGGATCGCCGCCGAGCAGCTCGCCGGCGTGCAGGAGCGGGCCCGGGCGGCCGGCATGCGCATGGGCGTCATGGTGGATCTGGCGGTCGGGGCCACCCGCGAGACCGCGGACGCGTGGATGCTCGGGGACGTGCTGGTGCCGACCATGTCCGTCGGCGCGCCGCCGGAGCTGTTCAACCAGCTGGGCCAGGACTGGTCGCAGCACCCCTGGCATCCGCGCCGTCTGGCCGAGACCGGCTACGCCGCGTTCCGGGACATGCTGCGCACCGTGCTGCGCGGCGCGGGCGGCATCCGGATGGACCACGTCCTGGGGCTGTTCCGCCTGTGGTGGATCCCGGAGGGCGCCGGCGCCACCCAGGGCGCGTACGTCGAGTACGACCACGAGGCGATGCTCGCCGTGCTCACGCTCGAGGCCGAGCGGGCCGGCGTCGTCGTGGTGGGCGAGGACCTCGGCACCTTCGAGCCGTGGGTGCAGCGTCGCCTGGCCGAGGCCGGCGTGCTCGGCACGTCGATCCTCTGGTTCGAGCAGGAGGACGGCGAGCCCACCCCGCCGGAGCGCTACCGGCGGCTGGCCATGGCGGCGGTGAACACGCATGACCTGCCGCCGACGGCCGGCTACCTCGAGGGCGTCCAGGTGGACCTGCGCGAACGGCTGGGCCTCTACACCGTGGACGTCGCCCAGGAACGCCGCCGGTCGGCGGAGGAGGTGCGCGCGTTCCTCGCCGCCGCGGCCCGGCGCGGGCTGCTCGCCGAGGCGGACGTGGACGTCCCCGACGCCGGCCCCGAGGTGCGCGAACGCCAGATCGTGGCCCTGTACCGCCTGCTCGCGCAGGCGCCCTCGGCCCTGCACAGCGTGGCGCTCGTGGACGCCGTGGGCGAGCGGCGCATCCAGAACCAGCCCGGCACTCTCCAGGACCAGTACCCGAACTGGACCGTGCCGCTCGGCGACGGCGCCGGACGGATGGTCTCCGTCGAGGACCTGGCGGACTCGGCGTCGGCGGCCCGGCTGTTCGACGCCGTGGACGCCGAACTGCGGGCGTCCGTGCCGGTGGGGATCGGGGTCAGCCTGCACACCTCCCCGCTGGCCCAGCCCGGCCGCGGCGACGCCGGCGGCATGAACGTCTACGTGCGGCAGGCCGCCGTGGCCCTGGCCCGCCGGGGCGTGCGGATGATCCTGCTGACCCGGGCGGAGGAGCCGGTGGGGCCGGACGGCGCACGGGTCCGGATGCTGGACGCCGGCGGGCAGGCCCCGCCGGTCACGGTGGTCGACCTCGCGGCCGGGCCGTCCGCTCCCGTGGCCAAGGCGGATCTGGCGGGCCTCCGCGACGAGTTCACCCGCGCGGCCCTCGACTGGCTCGCCTCGGACGCCGTGCCGGGCGGTCCCGTCCTCGGTGGAGCGGAGGCCCCCCCGGTCGCGTTCGTGCACGGCCACTACTGGCTCTCCGGGTCCACCGCCGCGGCCCTGGCGCGGGCGGCGCACGCCCCGTACCTGCAGACCATGCACACCACGGCGGCGGCGAAGATGCTCGAGGACCCCGAGCTGCGCGAGCCGGCCGCCCGGATCGAGGCCGAGCGTGAGATCGTCGGGCGAGCCGACCTGCTCGTGGTCAACTCCGCCGCCGAGGTCGCCGACCTGCGCGAGCTGCTGGACGTGCCCCGCGCCCGCACCCGGGTGCTGCCCCCCGCGGCCGACCTCGAGACGTTCACGCCGGACGGTGCCGCGCAGTGGCCGGGCGCACCGGACGACAACGGAGCCCTGCGGGTTCTGTTCGCCGGCCGCGTGCAGCGGCACAAGGGCCCGCACCTGCTCGTGTCCGCCCTCGGGGTGCTGCGCGAGCGGGCCGGTGGCAAGGGCGCCGACCCGGGCGTGCGCCTGCACGTGAACGGCGCCGATTCGGGGGACGACGAGCTGGACCTGGCGAGCCTGGCCGTGCAGGAGGGGGTCGCCGACCTGGTGACGTTCTCCGCGCCGGTGCCCGCGCCCGCCCTGGCCGCCCAGTTCCGGGCGGCGGATGTCGTGGCGATGCCGAGCGCGTCCGAGACCTACGGCCTGGTCGCCCTCGAGGCACAGGCCTGCGGCACGCCCGTGCTGGCGCACCGGGTCGGCGGACTGGTCTACGCGGTCCTCGACGGCGTGTCCGGCCACCACGTGACGGCGGGCACCCCTGAGGCGTGGGCCGATGCCCTGGCCGAGATCCTGGCGGATCGTGACGCCTGGGCCGCGCTGGGGCCCGGCGCCGTGCGTCACGCCGCCGGTCACTCGTGGGAGGCCTACGCGGACGGGCTGCTCGAGGCCGTCGCCGCCGTGCCGCGGCGGTCGCCCACGCCGGACGCCTGAGCCGCCGCGCTCACCGGCCCGCCGGGACGGGTGGTCCCGGCGGGCCGACGCGTCGGCCCGGCCGTCAGGGCTCGAGCGGAGTGATCTCCCCGGAGAAGTGCGGGCGCCGGCGCCGCGCATCCCAGCCCCACACGCGCGTGCCGCCGTCGGGCCCGGGCGCGTAGCGGACGGCCACGGTGGTCGGCAGCACGACGGGTGCCTCGAAGTCGATGTGCCAGCGGAACCCGGCGCCGGCCGGCTCACGGCCCTCGAGCATCCGGGCGGCCAGGAACATCCCGTGGGCGATCGCGCCCTTCATGCCGAACAGTCGGGCCGAGACGCCCGTCAGGTGGATCGGGTTCCAGTCTCCGGAGACGCCCGCGTACCGGCGTCCGGCCCCCGTCCCGAAGCGCCACTGGGCGGTCGGCGTCGGGGGCACGAAGTCCTCGCGGGCGGGCCGCTCGGGACGCAGGCCGGAGAGGTGGACGCCCTTGGCGAGGTACCGGGAGACGCCCTCCCACAGCAGTGCCTCCTCGCCGTCGTCGCCGGGCCCCTCGACGGTCACGACGACGTCCACGGCGGTGCCTGCGTGGTGCGGGACGAGGCCCACGGCACGCGCGGTGACGCGCAGCGGGGTCTCCGCCGCGACGGGCCGGTGGTGCAGGACGGTGTTGCTCAGGTGCACCAGTCCGGGCAGGGGCAGTGGGAACTCGGGGTCGGCCATCAGCTCCATCGCCGCACCGAACACCTGGGTGTGCACCAGGACCGAGGGCAGGTCCGCCGGATCCGCGGACCCGACGGCCCCGCGCCACGCGGACACGGCCTCGGCCGGGATGCGGTGGCCGGTCACGACCACCTGACGGTCCGGGAGCTCGCGGGGACGGCGCCGACGGACGACGGCGTCCGTGGCGGCCTGCCTGGCGGCCCGGGCGTAGAGCCGGGCGAGGGAGGGCGGGGCGGACAGCTGCGTGGTCTGCATCCTCACGCCCCCAGCTTCGACTGGCCGCAGACCCGCAGCGTGGCCCCGTTGGTGCCGCCTGCGGCGTCCGAGGCGAGCCAGGCCACCGTCTCGGCCACGTCCTGCGGCAGGCCGCCCTGCTGGAGCGAGTTGAGCCTCCGGCCCACCTCGCGCGTGGCGAGCGGGATCTTCGCGGTCATCTCGGTCTCGATGAAGCCCGGGGCCACCGCGTTGATCGTGCCCCCACGGGCCGCGAGGACCGGTGCGGAGGCCGCGGTCAGGCCGATCACCCCGGCCTTGGATGCCGCGTAGTTCGTCTGGCCGCGGTTGCCCGCGATGCCGGAGATGGAGGCCAGGCCCACGATGCGCAGCCCGTGGCCCGCCACGTCCCGGGCGTCCTCGGCGAGGAACGCCTCGTTCATGGCCAGCTGGGCCGTGGTGTTCACAGCGAGGACGGAGTCCCAGCGCGCGGCGTCCATGTTGGCCAGCATCCGGTCCCGGGTGATCCCGGCGTTGTGCACCACCACGTCCATCCGGCCGTGCCGGGTGCGGCAGTGCTCGAGGATGCGTGCGCCGGCGTCCGGCGCCGTGATGTCCAGGGCGAGCGCGGTGCCGCCCACCTCGTTCACGACCTTGGCCAGCGTCTCGCCCGCCGCCGGGACGTCCACGCCGACGACGACGGCCCCGTCGCGGGCCAGCGTCCGGACGATGGCGGCGCCGATGCCGCGGGCGGCGCCCGTGACCACGGCGACCTTGCCGGCCAGGGGGCGCGCCGCGTCGGCGGGGACCGCGCCGTCGGCGGTGGAGACGGGCACGAACTGGCCGGAGACGTACGCCGCGCGACCGGAGAGCAGGAACGCGAGCGCGCCGGCCGCACCGGGGGCAGTGAGCGGCACGCCCTCGCCCAGGACGAGGCCGTTGGCGGTGCCGCCACGGCGCATCTCGTGCGCGATCGAGCGGGTCAGGCCCGTCACGCCCTGGCGGGCGGCGCGCAGGGCCGGGTCCGTGGCGGCCTCGGGGTCCTCGAACACCGTCACCACGCGCGAGGAGGAGCCCAGCGAGCGCAGCGCGCCGCCGATCTCCAGCGCCACCGCGCCGAGGTCCGCGGGCGTGGCGACCCCGTCGAAGCACGCGACGATCGCCGCGTGGCGTGCGCCCTCCCGGGGGGCGTCGGCGACCTCAAGGCCCCATGAGGCCAAGAGGGTGCGGGCATCCTCGGCTGCGCGGGTCGCGCCCAGGACGAGCACGGAGCCGGGCAGCACGGGGTCGCCGGGGGTGTGCCGGCGCAACTCGACGGGCTGGGGCAGGCCCAGGGCGCCGGTGAGGCGGCGGCCCAGGGGCGAGGCGACGAAGGTGCCGTAACGGTCGGTCATGGTCGGTCCTCTCGGGTCGGGTCGGTCGGGGCTCAGCGGCCGCGGAGCAGGGCCACGATGCCTTGGCCGCCGGCGGCACAGACGGAGATGAGGCCGAGGGAGCCCTCCCCCTTCTCATGCAGCATCTTGGCCAGCAGGGCCACGATGCGGCCGCCGGTGGCGGCGAAGGGGTGACCGGCCGCCAGCGACGAGCCGTGCACGTTGAGCCGGGCGCGGTCCACCGAGCCCAGCGCACCCGGCAGCCCGAGCCGCTCGCGGCAGTACTCCTCGTCCTCCCAGGCGGCGAGGGTGGACAGGACGGTGCCGGCGAACGCCTCGTGGATCTCCACGAAGTCGAGGTCGTCGAGCGTGAGCCCGTGCCGGGCGAGCAGGCGCGGGACGGCGTAGGCGGGGGCCATGAGCAGGCCCTCGTGTCCGTCGACGAAGTCCACGGCGGCGTTCTCCATGTCCACGAACTCGGCGAGAACGGGCAGTCCGCGCTCGGCGGCCCACTCCTCGGAGGAGAGCAGCACCGCGGAGGCGCCGTCGGTGAGCGGGGTGGAGTTGCCGGCCGTCATGGTCGCCTCGTCCCCCAGCTGGCGGCCGAACACGGGCTTCAGGCCGGCCAGCTTCTCCGGCGTGGAGTCGGGGCGGAGGTTGTTGTCGCGGGCCAGGCCGTGGAACGGGGTCACCAGATCGTCCATGTACCCGGCGGCGTAGGCAGCGCCGAGGTTCCGGTGGGAGGCCGCGGCGAGCTCGTCCTGGGCCTGACGGGTGATGCCCCACTTGTGGGTGGTCAGGGCCTGGTGCTCGCCCATGGACATGCCGGTGCGCGGCTCGCCCGCGCCGGCCGGCTCGGGCACGAGCTGACCGGGGCGCAGCTGGGCGAGGGCGCGCAGGCGGTCCTTCATGGTCTTGGCGGTGGTGAGCTGCAGCAGCACGCGGCGCGCGCCGTCCGAGAGCGAGACGGGTGCGTCCGAGATCGAGTCCACGCCGCCGCCGATGGCGGAGTCGAGCTGGCCGAGCCGGATCTTGTTGGCGAGGGTGCCCACGGCCTCCATGCCGGTGGCGCAGGCCACCTGGACGTCGGCGGCCGGGGTCGCGGCGGAGAGCGCGGAGCCCAGGACGGCCTCGCGGGTGAGGTTGAAGTTGCGCGGGTGCTTGAGGACGGCGCCGGCGGTGACCTGGCCGAGGCGCTCGCCCTGGAGCCCGAACCGCGCGACGAGTCCGTCGAGCGTGGCCGTGAGCATCTCCTGGTTCCCGACCTCGGCGTAGGCGGTGTTGGCGCGGGCGAAGGGGATGCGGTTGCCGCCCAGGATGACGGCGGGGCGCAGCGCTCCACCGGCGACGGCGGGGCGGGAGGCGGTCTCGGACGCGGGGGTCTCGTGGTGGGTCATGACGGTCCTCTCGACGGCGGGCCCACCGCCGACGCGGCGGGGGCGTTGTCACCCCGGACGATACGGACGATACGGACGTCGGCGGGGTGGGTGACTGTGATCCACAGTACCTGATACGCTCGGTTTCGTGAATCCCGTCACGTCCACCGCCCGGGACGGTCGCAGCGTCCGCTGGGACCGGCACCGCGCCGAGCGCCGTCTGGAACTGGTCCGGGCCGCCCGGTCGGCCGTGCACGCCCTGGGCGCACAGGCCTCGATGGAGGAGATCGCGTCCCACGCGGGCACCTCCAAGACCGTCTACTACCGCTATTTCGGCGACCGCGAGGGCCTGCGCCTGGCGGTGTCCGAGCGGGTCACCGCCCACATGGAGCGCCGCCTGCTCGAGGTCGCGGACGAACCGGTCTCCGAACCCGAGGCGCTGCGTCGCATGGTCGAGGTGTACCTCACGGTCGCGGCGACGTCGCCCGAGGTGTACGCGTTCGCCGTCGCCCCGTCCCCCGCCGCGGCCGAGGCCCCTGTGCTGGGCCCGTTCCTCGAGCGCGTCTACGCCATGCTCGAGTCGGGCCTGGCGCGCGGGATGGCCGCGCGGGGCCACGCCCCGGCGCCGGCGGACCCGCTCGCCCTGTGGCCGCGCGCCGCCGTCGGCCTCGTCCGGGCCGCCGCCGAGACCTGGCTGCGGACCCCGGCCGCCGGTCGCATCCCGGTCGAGGCGATGGCCCGCGCCATCGCCGACTGGCTGCTCACCGGCCTCATCGGCGCCGCGCCCGGCGCCGCCCTCGAACCCGCGGCGGCGGACGCCGACCGCGCCCGCCCCCACTCACGAACAGGAGCATCGTCATGACCGTCCACGAGAAGCTCGCCCCCCAGTCCTCGACGCCCAGCACCGAGGTTCCCTCCGACGTCGCCGAGATCGCGCCCGAGCGGCCGACGCCCGGCTCCCTCGACGCCGCGGCCCTCGAGGAGGCCCTCCTCGGCCGCTGGGCCGCGGAGCGCCGCGAATCCCGCGAACTGGTCAAGGATCCCGCCCTGTGGCGCGACCCGCTGCTCGGCATGGACGAGCACCGCGCCCGCGTCCTGCGGCAGCTGGGCGTCCTCGTGGAGCGCAACGCGGTCCACCGCGCCTTCCCGCGCGAGTTCGGCGGCGAGGACAACCACGGCGGCAACCTCGCCGCCTTCGGTGACCTCGTGCTCGCCGACCCCTCCCTGCAGATCAAGGCCGGTGTGCAGTGGGGCCTGTTCAGCTCGGCGATCCTGCACCTGGGCACCGCGGAGCACCACCGCCGGTGGCTGCCGGGCGCGATGGACCTGAGCGTCCCGGGCGCCTTCGCCATGACTGAGATCGGGCACGGCTCGGACGTCGCCTCGATCGCGACGACCGCCACGTACGACGAGGCGACCCAGGAGTTCGTCATCCACACCCCGTTCAAGGGCGCCTGGAAGGACTACCTCGGCAACGCCGCGCTGCACGGCAGGGCGGCCACGGTCTTCGCGCAGCTGATCACCCGGGGCGTCAACCACGGCGTGCACTGCTTCTACGTCCCCATCCGGGACGAGAAGGGCGCCTTCCTGCCCGGCGTGGGCGGCGAGGACGACGGCCTCAAGGGCGGACTGAACGGCATCGACAACGGCCGTCTGCACTTCACTCAGGTCCGCATCCCGCGCACCAACCTCCTCAACCGCTACGGCGACGTGGCCGAGGACGGCACCTACTCCTCGCCCATCGCCTCCCCCGGGCGTCGCTTCTTCACGATGCTCGGCACGCTCGTCCAGGGCCGCGTCTCCCTGTCCCTCGCCGCCACCACGGCCTCCTTCCTCGGCCTGCACGGTGCGCTGGCCTACGCGGAGCAGCGCCGCCAGTTCAAGGCCTCCGACCCGCAGCGGGAGGAGGTGCTGCTGGACTACCAGAACCACCAGCGCCGCCTCATCGACCGCCTGGCCCGCGCCTACGCGGACGCCTTCTCCTCCAACGAGCTCGTGGAGAAGTTCGACGACGTCTTCTCCGGCCGCTCCGACACGGACGTGGACCGGCAGGAGCTCGAGACGCTCGCCGCGGCCGTGAAGCCGCTGACCACGTGGCACGCCCTGGACACCCTGCAGGAGGCCCGCGAGGCGTGCGGCGGCGCCGGGTTCCTCGCTGAGAACCGGGTGGCCCAGATGCGCGCCGACCTGGACGTGTACGTCACGTTCGAGGGTGACAACACGGTGCTCCTGCAGCTGGTGGGCAAGCGCCTGCTGACCGACTACTCGAAGGAGTTCGGACGTCTCAATGTGGGCGCCCTCTCCCGCTACGTGGTCCACCAGGCCTCGGACGCCCTCCACCGTGCGGGCCTGCACAAGGCCGTCCAGTCCGTGGCCGACGGCGGGTCCGAGCGCCGCTCGGCGAACTGGTTCAAGGACCCCGCCGTCCAGCATGAGCTGCTCACCGAGCGCGTCCGTGCCAAGACCGCCGACATCGCCGGCACCCTCTCGGGGGCCCGGGGCAAGGGCCAGGCGGCGCAGGCGGAGGCGTTCAACACGCGCCAGCACGAGCTCATCGAGGCCGCCCGCAACCACGGCGAGCTTCTGCAGTGGGAGGCCTTCACCCGCGCCCTGGAGGGCATCACGGATGAGACCACGAAGACCGTCCTGACGTGGCTGCGCGACCTGTTCGCGCTGCGCCTCATCGAGGACGACCTCGGCTGGTTCGTGGCCCACGGCCGCGTCTCGAGCCAGCGCGCCCGGGCCCTGCGCGGCTACGTCAACCGGCTGGCCGAGCGGCTGCGCCCCTTCGCCCTCGAGCTCGTCGAGGCGTTCGGCCTCGAGCCCGAGCACCTGCGCATGGCGGTGGCCACGGACGCCGAGACCCAGCGCCAGGAGGAGGCCCACGCCTGGTTCACGGCCCGCCGGGCCGCCGGCGAGGAGCCGGAGGATGAGAAGGCCGTGCGCGCCCGCGAGAAGGCGGCGCGGGGTCGCCGCGGCTGACCGTGGCCGTCCCCGGACGCACCGGGCCCCCGTCACCTCGCGGTGGCGGGGGCCCGTGTGCGTGGTCGGGCGGGCTCAGCGCAGCACGGCCTCGTAGACCTCGATCGTGCGCTCCGCGATGGTCTCCCACGAGAAGTGCTCGATCGCGCGGGCCCGGCCGGCCTCACCCATCGCGCGGGCACGCTCCGGGTCCTCCACGACGCGGGTGAGCGCGGCCGCGAAGTCGGCGGCGAACCTCTCCTCGTCCACGGGCGCCCCCGTGCCGTCGTCGACCTGCTCGAAGGGGACGAGCAGGCCGGTCTCGCCGTCCTGCACGACCTCCGGGATGCCGCCCACGGCGGAGGCGACGACGGCGGTGCCGCACGCCATCGCCTCGAGGTTGACGATGCCCAGCGGCTCGTAGACCGAGGGGCAGGCGAACACGGTGGCGGCCGTGAGGATCTCCATCACCTCGTGGCGCGGGATCATCCCCTCGATCACGACGACGCCCTGGCGGGTGCGTCGCAGCTCGGCGATCAACTCGTTCACCTCGTGCGCCAGCTCCGCGGTGTCCGGGGCGCCGACGCACAGCACGAGCTGGACGTCCTCCGGCAACCGCAGCGCTGCACGGAGCAGGTGGGGCACGCCCTTCTGGCGCGTGATGCGGCCGACGAACGCGACGGAGGGCTTGTCCGGGTCGATTCCGTACTTCTCCAGTGCGGCGGTGCCGGTCTGCGGGGTCCAGACCTGCGTGTCGATGCCGTTGTGGACCGTGTGCACCTTCGCCGGGTCCACGTCCGGGTAGCAGGCCAGGATGTCCCGACGCATGCCGTCCGAGACCGCGATGACCGCGTCCGCCCCGAGGTAGGCCGTGCGCTCGGCCCAGCTGGACAGGGCGTAGCCGCCGCCGAGCTGCTCCGCCTTCCAGGGGCGCAGCGGCTCGAGGGAGTGCGCGGAGAGGACGTGGGGAACCTCGTGCAGGAGCTTGCCGAGATGGCCGGCCATGTTGGCGTACCAGGTGTGGGAGTGGATGACGTCGGCGCCCTCGAGGTCCCCGAGGATCGTGAGGTCGGTGGCCAGGGTCTGCACGGCCCCGTTGGCGGCGTCGAACCCGGGCGGGTTCGGGTACGTCAGGACGCGGGCCCCGTGGTAGTCCGGGTCGCGCGGCTCGCCGAAGGCATGGACGCGGACGTCGACGCGGGAGGCGAGGACGCGGGTCAGCTCGGCGACGTGGACGCCGGCACCGCCGTAGATGGACGGGGGGAACTCTTTGCTCACGATGTCGATGCGCACGCCCCCAACCTAGTTCAGCCCGGCGGGGGTCGATAGTCTGGCGGCACGGATGCCCCGCACGCCCAGAGCACGCGTGCGGGTCGCGACGACCCGGCTCATGAGGAGTGACGCAGATGGTGCAGAAGAAGGTCCTCTCGGTCGTGCTGGCGGGCGGTGAGGGCAAGCGTCTGATGCCGCTGACGGCCGACCGTGCCAAGCCGGCCGTCCCGTTCGGCGGCACGTACCGCCTCATCGACTTCGCGCTGTCCAACCTGGTCAACAGCCGGTACCGCGAGATCGTCGTGCTGACGCAGTACAAGTCGCACTCGCTGGACCGCCACATCTCCGAGACGTGGCGGATGTCCACGCTGCTGAACAACTACGTGGCCTCCGTGCCGGCGCAGCAGCGCCGGGGCAAGGACTGGTTCACGGGCAGCGCGAACGCCATCTACCAGTCCATGAACCTGATCCACGACGCACGGCCGGACATCGTCGTCGTCATCGGCGCGGACCACGTCTACCACATGGACTTCCAGCAGATGGTGGACCAGCACATCGCCTCGGGCGCCAAGGCGACCGTGGCCGCGGTGCGCCAGCCCCTCGAGCTGGCCTCCTCGTTCGGGGTGATCGAGACGGACCCGAAGGACAGGACGCGGATCTCGGCGTTCGTGGAGAAGCCGGAGACGACCCCCGGCCTGCCGGACGACCCCACGCAGTTCCTGGCCTCGATGGGCAACTACGTGTTCGACACGGACGCCCTCGTGGCGGCGCTGAACCAGGACGAGGAGAACCCCGAGTCGAACAACGACATGGGCGGGGACATCATCCCGCTGTTCGTGGAGCGCGGCGAGGCCGGGGTGTACGACTTCACCTCCAACGAGGTGCCCGGCGGCACGGCCGGCAAGCACTACTGGCGGGACGTCGGCACCCTGGACTCCTACTACGACGCGCACATGGACCTGGTGCAGCCGTGGCCGGAGTTCAACCTCTACAACCGCGAGTGGCCGCTCTACACCCGCCAGTCCGTCTCCCCGCCCGCCAAGCTCGTGCGCTCGTCCACCCGCCGCCCCGGCTCGGCGAACGACTCGATCCTCTCCCAGGGCGTGGTCATCTCCGGCGGCACCGTGGCCCAGTCCGTGCTCTCCACGGACGTGCGCGTGCAGAACGAGGCGTGGGTGGAGCAGTCGGTGCTGCTGGACTCCGTGGTGATCGGCGAGGGGGCCCACGTGCGCAACGCGATCCTGGACAAGAACGTGGTCGTGCCCCCGGGCGCGCGCATCGGCTTCGACCGGGCGGAGGACGAGGCGAACGGCTACACCGTGACAGAATCCGGCCTGACGGTGCTCTCCAAGGGCCAGCCCGTCCCGACGCCGCACTGACGCGGCCACGGGCCGCCGGTCCCGGACCACCGTCGACGCGCGGGCACGCCCCGGTGTGTCCGCGCGTCGCCGTCCCCGCTGGATCCCCGACCGGAGGCTCGCCTTGACCGACACCACCCCCGACCTCGACGCCACCAACGTCACCCGCGCTGAGGCCGCGGAACGCTCCCGCCTGCTCACGGTGCAGGACTACGCCGTGGACGTGGACCTCTCCGACGCCCGGGACGCTGCGACCGACACCTATCCGGTCCGCACCGTGATCCGCTTCGCGTGCGCCGAGCCGGGCGCGCAGACCCACCTGGACTGGATCCACGGGGGCGTGGAGTCGGTGACCCTCAACGGCACGGCGCTGGACGTGGCCGAGGTCGTGGGCGGGGCCCGGGTGCTGCTGCCCGATCTGGCGGCGCAGAACGTGGTCGAGCTGGTCGGCCGGTCCGTGTACTCCCGGTCGGGCGAGGGCCTGCACCGCTTCACGGACCCCGCCGACGGCGAGGTCTACCTCTACACCCAGTACGAGCCCGCCGACGCGCGCCGCGTGTTCCCGGACTTCGAGCAGCCGGACCTCAAGGCCGCCTTCACCTTCTCCCTCACCGGACCCGAGGACTGGGTGCTGGCCTCGAACCGGCCCGAGGTGTCCCGGACGCGGGCCGGGGACGGCGTCGTCCGGGCGGAGTTCGCCCCGACGCTCCCCCAGTCCACCTACATCACGACGCTGCTCGCCGGCCCCTATGCGCAGTGGGAGGACGCCTGGGACGGTCACCCGGCCAGCGGTGCGCAGGCCGTGCCGCTGCGGCTGTTCACCCGGCGCACGATGGCCGACGCGTTCGACCCCGAGGCCGTGTTCGACGTGACGAAGCGGGGGCTGACGTTCTTCCACGACCTCTTCGGCGTCGCGTACCCGTGGGGCAAGTACGACCAGGCGTTCGTGCCCGAGTACAACCTCGGCGCCATGGAGAACCCGGGCCTCGTGACCTTCACCGAGGACTTCGTGTTCACCTCGCGGGCTACCGCGGTCCAGTACGAGGGCCGGGCCAACGTGATCCTGCACGAGATGGCGCACATGTGGTTCGGCGACCTCGTGACGATGCACTGGTGGGACGACCTGTGGCTCAAGGAGTCGTTCGCGGACTATATGGGCGCCCTCGGCGTGGACGAGGCCACCGACTTCCGGACCGCGTGGGTGACCTTCGCGTCCCGCCGCAAGGCCTGGGCGTACGTGCAGGACCAGATGCCGACGACGCACCCCATCGTCGCGGACATCGTCGACCTCGAGGCCGCCCGTCAGAACTTCGACGGCATCACCTACGCCAAGGGCGCCTCCGTGCTCAAGCAGCTGGCCGCCTACGTGGGCCGGGACGCGTTCTTCGACGCCGCGCACCGCTACTTCGCCGCCCATGCGTGGGGCAACGCCTCCCTCGCCGACTTCATGGCCGCGCTCGAGGCCGCCTCGGGGCGGGACATGCGCGCGTGGGCGGACGCGTGGCTGCACACCTCCGGCGTGCCCCGGCTACGGGTCGACGTCGACGGTGACGCCCCGGCGCTGCGCCAGGAGGGCACGGACCCGGTCACGGGCGAGTCGATCCTCCGCCCACACGTGCTGAAGGTCGGCGTCTTCACGCCCGGGCAGGACGGCGTCCTGCGCCGCACCGCCCAGGTCACCGCCGACGTGCCGGGCGGGGCGGAGGGCGCGGCCGTGCCCCTGCCGGACCTCGAGGTCCCCGGGGGCATCCGCCTCGTGCTGCCCAACGACGAGGACCTCACCTACGCCGCCGTCGCGCTCGACGCGGACTCGCTGCGCGCGGCCCTGACGCACCCCATCGCGGACCCGCTCGCGGAGGCCACCGTGTGGGCCGCCCTGTGGTCGATGACCCGCGACGGCGCGCTGCCGGTCGCCCGGTTCCTGGACGCGGTGGCGACGCTGTCCGCGCGGATCGCGACCGTGGGCGTGCACGCGCAGGTGCTGGCGCAGGCCGCCGCGGCCGTGGGCCAGTACGCCCGCGCCGAGGACCGTGACGCGCTGCGGGCCCGGCTGGGCGAGGTCCTGGCCGAGCAGACCCGCACGCTCGAGGCCGGCTCCGACCGCCAGCGCACCGCGGCCCGCACGTGGGCGACGCTGGCGCGGGCCGACGTCGGGATGGCCGCGGCCCTCGAGGCCGCCCTGCTCGGCGAGGACACGGCGACGTCGGCGCCGGGCCTGGCGATCGACGCGGAGCTGCGCTGGCTCGTGCTCCAGGCCCTCGCCGCGACCGGCCGGGCCGACCAGGACCGCCTGGACGCGGAGCTCGAGGCCGGCCGCACCGCCCAGACGGTCACGTGGCATCGCCTCGCCGCGGCCACCCGCCCCGAGGCCGAGGTCAAGGCCGCGGCGTGGGAGGCGGTCATGTCCGGCCGCACGGCCACCGGCGCGGAGCTGTCCAACGACCTGCTCTCGGCCACGGCGGCCGGCTTCGCCGCGGGCGACGTCGCGCTGCTCGCGCCCTACGAGTCCGGCTTCTGGCCGCGCCTGACCTCGGTGTGG
This sequence comes from Micrococcus sp. Mcc89, assembly GCF_024519795.1. Classification (NCBI taxonomy): domain Bacteria; kingdom Bacillati; phylum Actinomycetota; class Actinomycetes; order Micrococcales; family Micrococcaceae; genus Micrococcus; species Micrococcus sp. Mcc89. Next base: position 38,067 of record NZ_JALJRI010000026.1, read on the forward strand.
GCCTCGCGGTCCAACGGGCTGGCCTCGCGCGCGATCGGCGGGCTGTTCCCAGCCCGCCAGGACGCGGTGGCCGGCGGCGCCGACGCGCAGGAGTCGCACCCGACGCTGGCCGCGGCCCAGCGCTGGCTGGACGAGCACCCCGACGCCCCGGGGGCCCTGCGGCGCCTGGTCGTGGAGCACACGGACGCCCTGCGGCGGTCCCTGCGCGTGCAGGCGGTGCAGCCGGCGGGCTGAGCGGTAAGTCCTCCCGCGCAGAGTGGTCACGACACGCCGCCTCCCCTCGGGCGAGACGGCGTGTCGTGACCATTCCAGCTCAGGGCGCGGCGACGCGGAGCACGCGTTCCCGGCCCACCCGGCGCAGGCCCACGGCGTCGGCGGCGCGCTGGGCGTCCCGGTCGCGCATCCCCACCCGCTCGACGACGACGGGCCGCGTCTCCAGCACGGCCGTCAGTTCGGCGTGGCGCGCCACGTGCGTGGCCCCGCCGTCCGGGTCGAGAGACAGCGCCTGCCGGTCGGCCGCGTGGAGCCAGGCCGCCGACACGTCCTCCACCGGGCCGCGCAGGTGCGCGCCGAGGGAGGCGTCGTCGAGCAGGTCGGAGACGTCGGCGTCCGCGAGGCGGGCCACGAGTGCGGGTGGCCCGGCGACCACCGCGGTCGTGTGGAGCAGGACCACGTGCAGCAGCTCCGGGTCGGCGTCCGCGGCGGGCGCGAGCACGACGCCCGGGTCCTCCCACGCCGTCGGCGCGACGCCGAGTCCCGCGGCCAGTCCGGTCCGCAGCGCGGCGGTCGCGTCGGCGCCCAGCACGTCGGCCGGCGCGACCGTGCCGAGGGCCAGCGGGTGGACGCCGAGCAGCCGGTTCAGGGCGCGGGCCTCGCGGTGCGCCCGGTCCACGAGGGCGGCCAGCTCGGGCGAGGTCTCCCCCACCAGCGGCAGCTCGCGCAACGTTGCGGCACCCACCGGCACCCCGGCCTCGGCCGCGACCGCTGCCAGCGCGTCCCAGTGTCGCGTCTCCTCCTGGGCAGGCGTGCGGCCGCCGCCCGGCTCGTCCGGCCCGGTCACCGTGGCGGCGGCCTCGTCGAGGTCGCGGACCGTGACGAGGTCCCACGTGCCGTCCGCGCTCCAGCCGCGGTCCGTGAGCAGAGGCACGCGGCGGCCGGAGGCGAGCTCCAGCTCGAGGGCGCAGTGGACGTCCACGGTCGACCGTGGGCGCCGCGGGGCGTCGGAGCGGGCGATCAGGCGGACGGGGGCGTCGTCGTCGGGGGTCATGGTCCGATCCTGACAGAGCCGCCCCGCCACACCTCGACGCGTCGGGGGCGGTTTCGGGCGGTATTCACGTCGAATACCGCCCGAAACCGCCCCCGGACGGAAGCGTGCCGGACGGTGCCGGGACGCCGTCAGGTGGCTCAGGGCACCCGCGCGGTCCACTCCGGGGTCGCGAACTTGGTGCGGGCCAGCTGCTCGGCCTCCTCACGGGTGGCCTCGTCCAGCTCGACGCGGCGGGCGCCGTAGCGCTCCTCGAAGGTGGTCATCATGGTCTCCCAGATCTCGGCGCGGGAGACGCCGGTCTGGCGCCGGAGCGGGTCCACGCGCTTCTTCGCCGAGGTCACGCCCTTGCCGCGCAGCTTCTCCCGGCCGATGCGCAGCACCTCGAGCATCTTGTCCGCGTCGATGTCGTAGCTCATCGTCACGTGGTGCAGCAGCCCGGCCGTGCCCACCCGCTTCTGCGCGGCGCCGCCGATCTTCCCCTGGTCCGTGGCGATGTCGTTGAGCGGCTGGTAGAACGCGTGCACGCCGAGTCGGGAGAGCGCGTCCATGGTCCACTCGTCCAGGAACGGGTAGGTCTCCGCCGTCTCCAGCCCGTCGACCAGCGACGACGGGACGTGCATCGAGTACGTGACGCAGTTGTCCGCCTCCATGAACATCGCGCCGCCGCCGGAGATCCGCCGCACCACGTTGATGCCGTGCCGCCGCGCCCCCTCGGGGTCCACCTCGTTGGCGAGCGACTGGAAGGCGCCGATCACCACGGCCGGCTCGTTCCACTGCCACAGGCGCATGGTCGGCTTGCGACGTCCCTCGGCCACCTGCCGGGTGAGCACCTCGTCCAGGGCCACGGTGAGCGCGATCGGCATCGGCTCCGGCCCGATGACCTCCCACTCGTGGTCCCCCCACGTGGTCGCCTTGCCGAGGGCCCGACGCACGGCCGAGGCCACCGCGAAGGCGTCCACGCCGAACAGCTCGGCCTCGGGTCGCAGACCCCGCTCGACGGCCTCCCGGATGACGCGATGCTCGGCGTCCGCGGACAGCCCGGTCACCGCCGCGTTGAGGTCCTCGAGCGCCTCGTCCGGCTCGAGGAAGAAGTCACCGTTGATGCTGGCGGTCGCGATCCGGCCGTCCGCGAGGCTCAGGTCCGCCGCGACCAGCTTGCCGCCGATCACCTTGTATTCACCGTGGAGAGTCGTCATGCCCGCCAGCCTACGGGCGACGCGACGGGCCCCGCACCGCCCGGATCGCTCCGGGGGCGCGGGGCCCGTCGTCGTGGTGGGCGCGCGGCTCAGGCCGCCGCGGTCACTTCTTGCCGCCGAAGCCCTTGAAGCGGGCGTTGAAGCGCTCGACGCGGCCGGCGGTGTCCATGATGCGCTGCTTGCCCGTGTAGAACGGGTGCGAGGCGGCCGAGATCTCGACGTCGATCACCGGGTAGGTGTTGCCATCGGTCCACTCCGCGGTCTTCTCGGAGTTCGCGGTGCTGCGGGTGAGGATCTTCTCACCGGAGGCGAGGTCGTTGAAGATGACGTAGCGGTAATCCGGGTGGATCTCAGACTTCATGGTGCATCCTTCGTTTCAGCCGCCTGATTGGGACCAGGGGCGCGAGAGGTGTGGTCAGGGGGTCCGCCGGACGGCGGGCCAGCCGCCCACTCTACCGCACCCGGGCCGGTCAGCGTGCGCGCAGCTCCCACAGCGCGACCGCCGCGGCCGCGGCCACGTTCAGTGAGTCGACGCCGTCGGGCATGGGGATGACGACGTCGGCGTCGGTCTGGGCGAGGGTCTCGGGCCGGACCCCCGGCCCCTCCTGGCCGAGGACGAGGGCCAGGCGCTCGGCGGTCCGCAGCGGCTCGATCTCCGGCGAGTCCAGGCCCACGGCGCGGTCCGTCACCTCGAGGGCGGCCACCGCGAACCCGGCCGCCCGCAGCGCGGGCAGCGACGCGGCGACCGGGCCGGGCAGGCGCGCCCACGGCAGGCGGAACACCGTGCCCATCGAGACGCGGATGGCGCGCCGGTACAGCGGGTCGGCGGCCTGCGGGGTGAGCAGCAGCGCGTCCCAGCCGAGGGCGACGGCGGAGCGCACCACGGCACCCAGGTTCGTGTGGTCCACGACGTCCTCGGCGATGAGCACGCGCCGGGCGCCCGCGAGGACGTCGGCGAGCGGCCGGGGTGCGGGGCGGTCCATCGCGGCCAGGGCGCCGCGGTGCAGGTGGAAGCCGGTGAGGGCCTCGAGCACGTCGTCGGGTCCGGTGAAGACCGGGACGTCCGGATGGGCGGCGAGCACGTCCGCGAAGGACCCGCGGTAGCGGTCCCCCAGCAGGAAGGAGCGCGGGGTGTGTCCGGCGTCCAGCGCGCGGCGGACCACCTGGGAGGACTCGGCGAGGAAGACGCCGTGCTCGGCGTCGACGCGACGGCGCAGCGCCGCGTCCGTCATGGTCGTGTAGGGGGCCAGGCGGGGGTCCGCGAGGTCCTCGATCCGCTCCAGGCGCACCTCGCGGGTCCCGACCTCACCCACCCGAGACCTGCCGCATCACCATGACCACCAGCCCGGCCAGGCCCACGATCACGATGGTGACGCGCAGCGCCGTCGGCGAGATGCGCCGGCCGATCCGCGCGCCCACGAGCCCGCCCACGAGCGAGGAGAGCGCGATCAACAGGACGGCCCGCCAGTCGATGCGGTCGAAGGCGAAGACCAGGTAGAACGCGGCGGCGGTGAGGTTGACCACCAGCGACAGCCACGTCTTCACCGCGTTGGCGTGCACGAGGGTGCCGCCCACCAGCAGCACGCCGAAGATCGCCATGAGCATGACGCCCTGGGCGGCCACGAAGTAGCCGCCGTAGATGCCGGTCAGGAACACGAGCGTCCACAGCGTCGGGGTCACGGGGCCCACCGGCACGGGAGAGTCCGCGCCGGGGGTCGGTCCCTGGTCCTCCGCCCGACGCCGGACCCACCCCTGGATGCGCGGCTGCAGCACGACGACCGTCAGGGCCACCACGAGCAGCACCGGCGCGACGTAGCCGAACACGGCCGGGGGCAGCGTGGTGAGCAGGGCGGCGCCGATGACCCCGCCGAGCAGGGACGCGACGGTCAGCTTCGGCAGGAGCGCCCGGGACTGGGCCAGCTCGCGGCGGTACCCGTACGTGCCGGAGAAGCCCGAGGCCACCAGGCCCATCGCGTTGGAGACCTGGGCCGTCACGGGCGGGAACCCGACCGCCACGAGCGTCGGGAAGGTGACGAGCGTGCCCGAGCCGATCACCGAGTTGATCGTGCCGGCCCAGAACCCCGCGAGCAGCACGAGCAGGACCTGCCACAGGTCCATGCCCAGCAGCTGCGCGGTCAGCAGCCCCGTCACCGGGCCACGGCGGTGTACCGACCGCCGGTGCGCGTCACCTTCAGGTCCGTGCCGAACGCCGCGGAGAGGTGCTCCTCGGTGAGCGTCGACTCGATGGGCCCGGCCGCCACGACGCCGCCGTCCCGCAGCAGCAGCGCATGGGTGAAGCCCGGGGGCACCTCCTCGAGGTGGTGCGTGACGAGGATCAGCGCGGGCGCGTCCTCGTCCGTGGCGAGCGCCGTCAGCTGGCGCACGAGGTCCTCCCGCCCGGCGAGGTCCAGGCCTGCGGCGGGCTCGTCCAGCAGGAGCAGCTCGGGGTCGGTCATCAGGGCGCGGGCGATGAGCACGCGCTTGCGCTCACCGTCGGAGAGGGTGCCGAACGCGCGGTGCGCGAGGCGGGAGAGCCCCCAGGTCGCGACGAGGCCGAGGGCGCGGGCGCGATCCTCCGTCTCGTACCGCTCGCGCCACGTGCCGGTGATCCCGTAGGCGGCGGTGACGACGGCGTCCTGCACGGTCTCGTTCGCGGGCACCTGGGCGGCGAGCTGGGCGGAGGACAGGCCGATGCGCGGGCGCAGCTCGAACACGTCGACGGCGCCGAGCACCTCGTCCAGCACACCGACGTCGCCGGCGGTCGGGTGCAGGCGGGCCGCGGCCAGCTGGAGCAGCGTCGACTTGCCGGCGCCGTTCGGGCCCATCACGATCCACCGCTGCCCCGCGCGGACCGTCCAGTCCAGGGGGCCGAGGATGTCGGTGGTGCCGCGGCGCACGCGCACGCGGCGCATCTGCAGCACGGCGTCCTCATCCGGGAGGAACCAGTCGTCGGGAGGCGCGGGGGTGGTCATGGGGGCCAGCCTAGTCCGGCCGGCCGGCGCGTCGCCGATGCGACGCACGCCCGGCCGCGCCCGCACCCCCGCCTAGGATGCCGCGCATGAGCACCCTGCGCCGCCTCGTCGTCACCGCCGACCCCGCCCTCCTCGTCACGGACGCGCCCCCGGCCGGCGTGCCCGACGACGCCGAGCGGCTCACCGACGACGGCCTGCTGGGCTGGCGCTTCGCCGCGGACGAGTGGGCGGCGGCCCCGGAGCCGGGCTCCGGGTGGGACGTGCTCACGCTGCCGGCGGCGGTCGCCGCCGTGCCGGCGCCCCTCGTGGTGACGGACGTGGACTCCACGCTGATCCGGCAGGAGGTCATCGAGCTGCTCGCCGCCCATGCCGGCCGCGAGGCCGAGGTCGCCGAGGTGACGGAGCGGGCGATGCGCGGCGAGCTCGACTTCGCCGCCTCGCTGCACGCGCGCGTCGAGGCGCTCGCGGGGCTGCCCGTGGGCGTCGTGGCGGACGTGGTGCGGGCCATCCGGCCCACCGAGGGAGCCCTCGCGCTGATCGAGGCCGTCACCGCGGCCGGCGGCCGGGTGTGCGCCGTCTCGGGCGGCTTCACGCAGGTGCTCGCCCCGCTGGCCGAAGCGTGGGGCGTGCACGCCTACTGCGCCAACGAGCTCGAGGTGCGGGACGGGCACCTGACCGGGAAGGTGCCCGGCGACGTCGTGGACCGCGCGGCGAAGGCCGCCATGCTGCGTGCCTGGGCCGAGGACGCGGGGTTCTCCCCCGAGCAGGCCGTCGGCGTGGGCGACGGCGCCAACGACATCGACCTGCTCGAGGCGGCCGGCTGCGGCGTGGCCCTGTGCGCGAAGCCGATCCTCCGGAAGCACGCGGACGTCGTCGTCGACGTGCCCTCCTTCACCCCCCTGCGGTGGCTCCTCGGTCTCTGAGCCGCCCGAGCCGAGATGCCACGAGGGCCGGATCCCACGGATCCGGCCCTCGTGGTCAGGGGTGTGGTGCGGTTCAGTTCTGCCCGAGGAAGTCCTCGGCGCCGCCCACGAGCTCGGTGTGGCCGACCTCGAGGTCGTCGCGGCCCACGAGAGAGGCGATCTCGGCGGCGAACTCCTCCACCGAGTAGAGCTTGCCGGCGGCCTCGCGGCGGGCCTCGATGGCACCGGGCTCGGCGCGGTTGAGCAGGGTGGCGGTGATGGTGCCCTCGATCATGTCGCCGGAGACCACCACAAAGCCCACGCCCTTCTCCGTGAACGCGGGGATGCGCTCGCGCAGCGCGTCCTCGCCGGCGCGCTTGGAGCGGGCCACGGGCTCGTAGGAGTCCATGGTGGCGACCTCGTCGATGAAGTGCGCCTGGTGGGAGGTCACGAACACGATCTGCCCGCCGGCGCCCATGCGCTCCAGCGCGGCGTCGGCCAGCGCGGCCTGGGCGTCACGGTTGAGCTTCAGGGCGTAGTCCTCGCCGAACTGGGACTCCATGCCGCCCGAGGCGTTGAGCACGAGCACGTCGAGTGAGCCGAAGTGCTCCACGGCGGCGTCCAGCAGCGCGGCCCGGTCCTCGGCGACGGTCACGTCGCCGCCCACGGCCACGGCGCGGCCGCCGGCCTCCTCGATCTTCTGCACCACCTTGTTCGCGCGCGGCGCCTTCTGGCGGTAGTTCACCACGACGCCCGCGCCGCGGGCGGCCAGCAGCTCGGCGGTGGCGGCTCCGATGCCGCGGGAGGAGCCGGTGACGACGACGCCGCGTCCGGCCAGGTCCTGCTCGGTCATGTTCTGTGCTTCCTGTCTGCTCAGCGGTCGGTGGTCGTCAGTGGCCCATGCCCAGGCCGCCGTCCACGGGGATCACGGCCCCGGAGATGTACGCGGCCTCGTCCGAGGCCAGCCAGCGCACGACGCCGGCCACCTCCTCCGGGGCGGCGAAGCGGCCGGCCGGGATGGACGTCTTGTACTGGGCCTTGAGCTCGTCGTCGAGGGACTGCGTCATCTCGGTGTCGATGTAGCCGGGGGCCACGACGTTCGCGGTCACGCCGCGCGCGCCGAGCTCGCGCGTGATCGAGCGGGCCATCCCGACGAGGCCGGACTTGGAGGCGGCGTAGTTGACCTGGCCGGGCGAGCCGAGCAGGCCCACCACGGAGGAGATCAGGACGATGCGGCCGCGCTTCAGGCGCATCATGCCCTTGGTGGCGCGCTGCACTACGCGGAAGGCGCCGGTGAGGTTCGTGTCGATCACCGAGGTGAAGTCATCCTCGGACATGCGCAGCAGCAGCTGGTCGTGGGTGATCCCGGCGTTGGCCACGAGCACCTCGACCGGGCCGTGGGCCTGCTCGACCTCGCGGAAGGCCGCGTCCACGGAGGCCGCGTCCGTCACGTCGGCCCGGACCGCGAGGACCCCCTCCGGCCCCTCCCCCGAGCGGGAGGTGATGGCCACGCGGTCGCCGTTCGCGGCGAATGCCCGGGCGATGGCCAGGCCGATGCCGCGGTTGCCCCCCGTGACGAGGACGCTGCGGCCGGCGGCCTGCGCGTCCGCTGCGGGCGTGGTGGTCTGATCGGCCATGGGAACACCTTCCGGACGGGACGGGACTAGACTGGAGCACCGGCGCGGCGCCGTCGACGCCGTCCTGCGGGACGCCGCCGACGGCGGGCGCGCCGGCATGTGAACCACCACTCTACGTCCGCGGCCGCGCGGGGGCCCTCCGCAGGGCGCGACGTGCCAGGAGGATGCGCCATGACCAGCTCCGCCGCCGGCTCCCGAGCCGGCCGTCCCGCCCACGCCGGGCGCGGGGCGACACCGGAGGTCCAGGGGGTCACCACCGCCGCCGCCGGCCGCAGCGCGGACCGGGAGGCGCGCATGAGGGTCTACCTGGTCCAGATGCTGGTCCGCACCGCCTGCTTCGTCGCCGCGCTCTTCACCCACGGCTGGTGGCAGCTCGGGTTCATCCTCGGCGCGGTCGTGCTGCCCTACGTCGCCGTCGTGCGCGTGAACAACACCGGCCCGCAGCAGGCCGGCACCCTGCGCGCCGTGCCCGCCCAGGGACCGGCCCTGACCCCCCGCCCCGACGACGCGGCGGCGCCCGAGCCGGTCGTGCTCACCGGCGACCTCGTGGACGACCCGCGCGACCGTGCGCCACGGGCGCTGGGCCGAGGGTCCTCGTCCGCCGGCGGTCCCGGCCTGCCCGGACGGGGCGGCGCGTGATCGGCGCGGTCCCGGGTGAGCCGGGCATGGACCTGCTGGGCGCCCTCGCGTCCGGCCGCCTTGACCCCGCCGCCGGTGCCTCCACTGCCCGATCCCCGCACGCCGCCGTGGACGGGCCCGAGCGGCCGGTCTGCTCGCGTCGTGGCTGCACCGCGGAGGCCGCCTGGGCCCTGGAGTGGAACAACCCGCGCGTCCACGCCCCGGACCGCGTGAAGACCTGGCTGGCCTGCACGGACCATCGGCCCTTCCTGGACGACTTCCTGAGCGCCCGCGGCTTCCTGCGGCGCTCCCGCCCGCTCGATCCGGCCGCCACGCAGGCGCCCGAGGTCGACACGCCCGAGACCCCGCAGGAGCCCCCGCGCCCATGAGCACCCCCGCCCCCATGACGGACCCGACCGCCCGCGACGCCGAACGCCTTCCTGCCCTGCGCTTCGGCTTCCTCGCCACCGGCCCGTGGATCCTCGGCTTCGTGGTGTGCGTCCTCTTCGCGTTCCTGTGCCATGCGCTCGCGCAGTGGCAGTGGGACCGCCGCGTGGAGGTCCAGCACCGCGTCAACCGCGTCCTGGAGAACTACGACGACGACCCGGTTCCGTTCGCCGAGGCCTCCCGGCTGTTCACCGCGTTCCAGACCGACGACGAGTGGACGCCCGTGACACTGACCGGCGAGTACCTCGTCGACGAGACGCTCATCGTCCGCAACCGCCCCCGGGCCGGCCAGCCCGGCTACGAGGTGCTCGTGCCGTTCCGGACGGACGAGGGCCCCGTCGTCGTGGTGGACCGCGGCTGGCTCCCGGTGGGCAACAGTCCGGGTCAGCCGGACGCCGTGCCGGCCCCGCCCGCCGGCCACGCCGAGGTCGTGGTGCGGGTCAAGCCCGGGGAGCCGGCCCTGGACCGCGACGCCCCGGACGGTCAGGTGCCCTCGATCGACCTCGCCGAGATCGCCGACACCGTGGGCGGGCCCGTGGCCGGAACTGCCTACGGGATCATGGTCACGGAGGACCCGGCGGTGGAGCCGATGCCGCAGAAGCTCGTCGAGCCCACCCTCGACGAGGGCCCGCACCTGTCCTACGCGATCCAGTGGTACCTGTTCGCGGCCATGGGCTTCGGGGTGTGGGGGTACTCCGCGTGGATGCGCGCCCGCAACGACCGGGCCGACGCCCTCGACGACGCCGCGGACGAGGGGCTGCTCTCCGCGCACCGGGTCCCCCGCGCCAAGCCGGCCCGGCGGCGGCGCGACGGGCGGCTCACGGACGAGGAGGCCGAGGACGCGCTCTTCGACTGAGCCCGCCCTCCGCCTCGGCGGCCCGCGCACTCAGGCGAGGGTGATGAGGTCCCTGTAGTCGTCGTTCCAGAGGTCCTCGACCCCGTCCGGCAGCAGCACCACGCGCTCGGGGTCGAGCGCCTCGACGGCGCCCTCGTCGTGGGTCACGAGCACCACGGCGCCCTCGTACTGCTGCAGCGCGTTCAGGATCTCCTCGCGGCTGGCGGGGTCGAGGTTGTTCGTGGGCTCGTCCAGCAGCAGCACGTTCGCGCTCGAGGCCACGAGCGTGGCCAGCGCCAGGCGGGTCTTCTCGCCACCGGAGAGGACGCGGGCGGGCTTGTCGACGTCGTCGCCCTGGAAGAGGAACGATCCGAGCAGCGTGCGCACCTGGGTGTCGCCGAGCTGCGGGGCGGCGTGGCGCATGTTGTCCAGGACCGACGCGTCCTGGTCCAGGGTGTCGTGCTCCTGGGCGAAGTAGCCCAGCTTGAGCCCGTGGCCCGCCTGGACCTCGCCGGTGTCCGGGGTCTCCTCCCCGGCAAGCATGCGCAGCAGCGTCGTCTTGCCGGCGCCGTTGTAGCCCAGGATCACCACGCGCGAGCCGCGGTCGATCGCCAGGTCCACTCCCGTGAAGATCTCGAGCGAGCCGTAGGACTTGGAGAGGTTCTCGGCGCGCAGCGGCGTCTTGCCGGAGGCCTGCGGGGTGGGGAAGCGGATCGCGGCCACGCGGTCGACCGCGCGCTCGCCCTCGACGCCGCGCATGAGCCGCTCGGCGCGCTTGATCATGTTCTGCGCGGCGGTGGCCTTGGTCGCCTTGGCACGCATCTTCTCGGCCTGGGCCATGAGGGCCGAGGCCTTCTTCTCCGCGTTGGCGAACTCCCGGCGGCGGCGCGCCTCGTCCTGCTGGCGCTGGGCGAGGTAGTTCTTCCACGTCATGTTGTAGACGTCCATGGTCTGCCGGTTCGCGTCCAGGTAGAGGACCTTGTTCACGGTCATCTCCATGAGCTCCACGTCGTGCGAGATCATCAGGAGGCCGCCGGAGTAGGTCTTCAGGTAGTCGCGCAGCCACACGATCGAGTCGTGGTCGAGGTGGTTGGTGGGCTCGTCCAGCAGCATGATGTCCGCGTCGGAGAAGAGGATGCGGGCGAGCTCCACGCGGCGGCGCTGGCCGCCGGAGAGGGTGTGCAGCGGCTGGTCCAGGACGCGGTCCGGCAGGCCGAGGTTGGACGTGATCCGGGCGGCCTCGGACTCGGCCGCGTAGCCGCCGCGGGCCTCGAACTCCGCCTCCAGACGGGAGTAGCGGTTCATCGCCCGCTCCCGCTCGGCGTCGTCGACGGCGGCCATCCCGGCCTCGGCCTCGCGCATGCGCCGGATGGTCTGGTCCAGGTCGCGGGCGGAGAGGATGCGGTCGCGGCCGGACTGGTCCATGTCCTCGACCTTGGGGTCCTGGGGCAGATAGCCGATGCGCCCGGTCCGGGTCACGGCGCCCGCCGTGGGCTGCCCGCCGCCGGCCAACACCTTGGTCAGCGTCGTCTTGCCGGCGCCGTTGCGCCCCACGAGGCCGACCTTGTCCCCCTTGTCCACGCGGAAGTTCACCTCGTCCATGAGGAGACGGGCGCCCACGCGCAGTTCGACATCGGTGACGGTCAGCATGGGGGTGTCAGACTCCAGGGGTCGAGGGAAGAACAGGGGTGCATCGGCAGGTCCCGGCCGATCTCGACGGGCGGGGGCCAGCGCGGTGCCGGGCCAGTCTAGTCCGTCTACACTCTGGCCCCATGAGCTTCAACGAGAACGTGCAGATCGACGCCGGCCGGGCCCGATCGGGCGGTGGCGGCGGGCTGGGGGGCCGGGGCATCGCCATCGGCGGTGGCGGCGGCCTGCTCGCGGTGCTGCTCGCGATCTTCGCGCCCGGGCTGGCCGAGCAGCTCGGGATCGACACGGGTGGCGGGTCCGTCGGCCAGAGCCAGTACCAGCAGCAGACGGGCTCGGGCGGCCAGAGCCAGCCCCTCTCGGACGAGGAGTGCGCCAGCGGTGCGGACGCCAACCAGAACACGGACTGCCGGGTCATCGCGACCACCGAGGCCGCGGACGAGTTCTGGGGCGAGTACCTCGCGCAGTTCTCGGACATCCAGTGGCGCCAGCCGCAGCTCACCCTGTTCCAGGGCGGCGTGAGCACCGGCTGCGGCAGCGCCTCCTCGGCCACGGGCCCGTTCTACTGCCCGGCGGACGAGTCCATGTACTTCGACACCGCGTTCTTCGATACGCTGCAGACCGACTTCGGCGCCGAGGGCGGACCGCTGGCGGAGGAGTACATCGTGGCGCACGAGTACGGCCACCACGTCCAGCAGGTCACCGGGTACCTGCAGCACTCGAAGGACGGGACCACCGGCCCGACCTCCGGCGCCGTGCGCGCGGAGCTGCAGGCCGACTGCTTCGCCGGCATGTGGGCCGGGCACGCCGCCTCCACCGTGGACCCCGAGTCCGGTGCGCCGTTCCTGAAGCCGATCTCGCAGGGCCAGCTGCGCCAGGCCATCGACGCGGCCTCCGCCGTGGGCGATGACCGCATCCAGTCCACCCACACCGGCCGGGTGAACCCCGAGGCGTTCACCCACGGCACCTCCGAGCAGCGCATGGCCTGGTTCATGCGCGGCTACCAGAGCTCCCAGCAGGAGCCGGACATCCGTCAGTGCGACACGTTCCGGGCCTCCTCCCTGGACATCTGAGCCGGGAGCCCCGGGGCGCCTGCGGGCCCGTCCGCACTCCCCCACCACGACGGCGGCCCGTCACCTTCACGCAGAAGGTGACGGGCCGCCGTCGTGGTCCGGGCCGGATCAGATGTTGAAGCCGAGGGCGCGCATCTGGTCGCGACCGTCCTCGGTGATCCGCTCGGGGCCCCACGGGGGCATCCAGACCCAGTTCAGCCGCCACTCGTCCACCATGGTGCCGATCGCGCGGGAGACCTGGTCCTCGATCTCGTCCGTGAGCGGGCAGGCCGCGGTGGTCAGGGTCATGTCCACGAGCAGCGCGCCGTCGTCGGCGTAGTGCAGCCCGTAGAGCAGGCCCAGGTCCACGACGTTGACGCCCAGCTCCGGATCGATCACGTCCTTGAGGGCCTCACGGATGTCCTCCGTGGGCGCCTGGTTCGTGGTCTCCGTCATCTCAGGCCCCCGCCGCGGCCTTCTCGAAGCGGGCGTAGCCCTCGGCCTCGAGCTGCTCGGCGAGCTCCGGGCCGCCGGACTCGGCGACGCGGCCGTCCACCAGCACGTGCACGTGATCCGGCTTGATGTAGTTGAGGATCCGCGTGTAGTGGGTGATCAGCAGGGTGCCCATCTCGTTCTGCGCCTGGGCGCGGTTGACGCCCTCGGAGACGATGCGCAGCGCGTCGACGTCGAGGCCGGAGTCGGTCTCGTCGAGGATCGCGAACGTGGGCTTGAACAGCTCGAGCTGGAGGATCTCGGCGCGCTTCTTCTCGCCGCCGGAGAAGCCCTCGTTGACGTTGCGGTTCATGAACGCCGGGTCGATCTGCAGGGCCTCGAAGGCGCCCTTGACGTCCTTGGTCCAGGTGCGCAGCGAGGGGGCCTGGCCGTCGAGCGCGGTCTTGGCGGTGCGCAGGAAGTTGGTCATGGTGACGCCCGGGATCTCCACGGGGTACTGCATGGCCAGGAAGAGGCCGGCCTGCGCGCGCTCGTCGACGCTCATCTCCAGCACATCCTCGCCGTCGAGGGTGATGGAGCCGGAGGTGACCTCGTAGCGCGGGTGGCCGGCGATGGTCGAGGCCAGGGTGGACTTGCCGGAGCCGTTCGGTCCCATGATCGCGTGGGTCTCGCCCGTCTCGATGGTCAGGGAGAGGCCCTTCAGGATCTCCTTGGGGCCGTTCTCGGTCGCGATCTGCACGTGCAGGTCGGTGATCTGCAGGGTTGCCATGGTGGTTCTCCTCAGGTGGAAGGCGGTGGGGTCTGCGGGGCGTCGGTCAGAGCTGCGCGATGCGCAGCTCGTCCTCCATGACGGCGGTCAGCTCGTCCTCGACGTCGCCGATGCCGATCTTCTGGATGATCTCGTTGAGGAAGCCGCGCACGATCAGGCGGCGGGCCTCGGTCTCGGAGATGCCGCGGGCCATCAGGTAGAACAGCTGGGTCTCGTCGAAGCGGCCGGTCGCGGACGCGTGGCCCGCACCCTCGATCACGCCGGTCTCGATCTCCAGGTTCGGCACCGAGTCCGCGCGCGCCCCGTCGGAGAGCAGCAGGTTCTGGTTCTTCTCGTACGTGTCCGTGCCCTCGGCCTCCTTGCGGATCAGCACGTCGCCCACCCACACGGTGCGCGCGTCCGTGCCCTGCAGGGCGCCCTTGTAGAGCACGTTGGAGACGCAGTCCGGCTGGTTGTGGTCCACGAACAGGCGGTTCTCGAGGTGCTGACCGGCGTCGGCGAAGTACAGGCCGTACATCTCGGCCTCGCCGCGCGCCGCGGCGAACCGCGCGGTCGGGGTCAGCCGCACCACGCCGCCGCCGTAGGACACGGCCACGTGCTTGAAGTGCGCGTTCGTGGCGACCGAGGCCTGCTGGGCCGAGACGTGCACGGCATCGCCCTCCCAGGCCTGCAGCGCGACCACGTTCAGGCGGGCGTCGCGGCGCACGTCGAACTCGACGTTCTGGGCCAGCACGGCGGTGCCGCGGTGGGCAATCACGACGTCGGCCTGCGCGTTCTCCTCCACGAGCACGGTCAGGTGCATCGCGGCCGGGTCGGCCGAGGAGCCGACGACGTCGATGCGCACCGGCTCGGCGACCTCACCGGAGATCGTCACGACGGTGGCCTCGGAGACCGAGTTCCAGGCCGCGGCGGACACGCGGTCGTCCGGGGTCAGGACGGAGCCGACGCGGGCGTCGTCGCGGGCCACGGTCTCCACCGTGACGCCGGCCTGCTCGGCCACGGTCACGGCGGGGGCGGCACCGGTCAGGCGCGCGTCGTCGCCCTGGGGCAGGTGCAGCCCGCCCAGGCGCTTGAGCGGGGTGAAGCGCCAGTCCTCCTCGCGCCCCGTGAGCACGGGGAAGTCGGACAGCTCGAAGGAGCTGAGGCGATCGGCGCGCGAGCCCGCGGCGTTGCGCTCCCGGCCCCCGGCCCGGGCAGCCGGGTTCTGTGCGACGGTGAGCTTCTCGCCCTCCTCGCCCATGCCCGGGATCATGGTCCGCTGGGTGTTCTCCACGGTGTCGGTCATGTCAGCCCACCGATCCTTCCATCTGCAGTTCGATCAGCTTGTTGAGCTCGAGCGCGTACTCCATGGGCAGCTCGCGGGCGATCGGCTCGATGAAGCCGCGCACGATCATGGCCATGGCCTCGTCCTCGGACATCCCGCGGCTCATGAGGTAGAAGAGCTGCTCCTCGGACACCTTCGAGACGGTCGCCTCGTGGCCGAGGGTCACGTCGTCCTCCCGGATGTCGATGTACGGGTACGTGTCGGAGCGGGAGACCGTGTCCACGAGCAGGGCGTCGCACACCACCGAGTTCGCGGAGCCGTTCGCGCCCTCGGCGATCTGCACCAGGCCGCGATAGGCGGCGCGGCCGCCGCTGCGGGCCACGGACTTGGACACGATCGAGGAGTTCGTGTGCGGGGCCATGTGCACCATCTTGGAGCCGGTGTCCTGGTGCTGGTCCTTGCCCGCGAACGCGACGGAGAGGGTCTCGCCGGTGGCGTGCTCGCCGGTCAGGTACACGGCCGGGTACTTCATGGTCACCTTGGAGCCGATGTTGCCGTCGATCCACTCCATGGTGCCGCCGGCCTCGACCACGGCGCGCTTGGTCACGAGGTTGTACACGTTCGTGGACCAGTTCTGGATGGTGGTGTAGCGCACGCGGGCGTTCTTCTTCACCACGATCTCGACGACGGCCGAGTGCAGCGAGTCGGACTGGTAGATCGGGGCGGTGCAGCCCTCGATGTAGTGCACGTACGAGTCCTCGTCCGCGATGATCAGCGTCCGCTCGAACTGGCCCATGTTCTCCGTGTTGATGCGGAAGTAGGCCTGCAGCGGGATCTCCACGTGCACGCCCTTGGGCACGTACACGAAGGAGCCGCCGGACCACACGGCCGTGTTCAGGGAGGCGAACTTGTTGTCGCCGACCGGGATCACGGTGCCGAAGTACTCCTCGAAGATCTCCGGGTGCTCCTTGAGCGCGGTGTCGGTGTCGAGGAACACGACGCCCTGCTCCTCCAGGTCCTCGCGGATCTGGTGGTAGACGACCTCGGACTCGTACTGGGCGGCGACGCCGGCCACGAGACGCTCGCGCTCGGCCTCGGGGATGCCCAGGCGCTCGTAGGTGTTGCGGATGTCCTCGGGCAGGTCCTCCCAGGTCTTGGCCTGGCCCTCGGTGGAGCGCACGAAGTACTTGATGTTGTCGAAGTCGATGCCCGACAGGTCCGGGCCCCACGCCGGCATCGGCTTGCGCTCGAAGTACTTGAGGGCCTTGAGGCGCAGGTTGCGCATCCACTCCGGCTCGTCCTTCTTGCCGGAGATGTCGCGCACGACGTCCTCGTTCAGACCGCGGACGGCCTTCTCGCCGGCCGCGTCGGAGTCGGCCCAGCCGTACTGGTAGGCGCCGATGGCGTTGAGCTCGGGGTTCTTGTCGAGGATCTCCTGGATCACGCCGGGGTCGGCGGTCTCCGCGGAGTCCCGCTGGACGATCTGGTCGGTCATCTCAGCCTCTCTCACTAGTCACTGCGGTCGGGGTCGGTCGGGTGGTCGGCGGGAGCCGGGGCGTGGCCCGCGCGGCTCAGTCGCGGCCCAGCGGCACGTGTGTGGTGCACACGTGGGCGCCGGCGGCGAGGGTCGAGAGCCGGCGCACGTCCACCTCGAGCAGGCGGGCGAACAGCGCGGTCTCCTCTTCACAGAACTCCGGATGGCGCGCGGGAATTCCCTGGAACGGGCAGTGCCCCTGGCAGACCTGGTCCGCGCGGAGGGTGGGCGCCAGGCCCGCGCCGAAGTGGCGCAGCGTGCCGGCGTAGCCGGCCTCGTCGAGGACCCGCGCGAGGATCCGGGTGCGGTCCTGCAGCGCAGTCTCCCGGCCGTCGACGGCGGCCGTGAAGCGCTCCTCGATCTCCCGGAAGGCGTGGCGCGCGGTGCGGCGCACCTCCTCCTCCCCGCCGAGCTCCTCGAGGCGGGCCAGGGTGTCCAGGGCGACGGCGAGGTGGTCCTTGGGCAGGTGCTCCTGCGCGTGCGAGGTGACCACGTAACGGCGGGAGGGCCGTCCCGCGCCGCGGGCCGCGGTGACCCGCTTGACCTCGACGAGCGAGTCCTCCTCGAGCGCGTCCAGATGGCGGCGCACGGCGGCCGCGGTCAGCTCCAGCTCGCGACCGATCTCGGCCGCGCTGACGGGACCACGCGTTAGGACCAGCTGCAGCACACGCTCGCGCGTGCCCTCGGCCGGGGCCGGAGCGGGGGGCGACGCAGACTCATCCGAATACACCACGCCATCATGACCTATTGATCTGGAACGGTTCAAGTGAGGCTCGCCTGGCTTGATGACGGTCGCGGCGGAACCCGCGGCAGACCCGGGCGTCCCCGGCCCCACGAGCCGGGGTCGCAGGGCCCGAGGACTAGACTGGCACAGTGCCCCGACCTCCCCTGACCCCGGATCCCGTGCCGCGCGACGAGCCCGTCCTGCGCCTGAGCGACGTCCACCGGAGCCTCGGCCGCGGCCGGTCCCGCACCCCCGTCCTGCGGGGCGTCGACCTCACCGCCCGTGCCGGCGCCGTCACGGTGCTGCTCGGCCCCAACGGGGCCGGCAAGTCCACCACCCTCGGCCTCTGCCACGGCATGGACCGGCCCGACGCCGGCACCGTGCGCGTGTTCGGCGCAGACCCGTGGCGGGCCTCCGCCGACCTGCGCGCCCGCATCGGCGTGATGTGGCAGGAGGGCGGCCTGCCGCCCGCGATCCCCGCCCGCCGCTTCATCGGCCACGTGGCGTCCCTGTACCGCGACCCGCTGCCCGTCGAGCCGCTGCTGGAGCGCCTGCTGATCGCCGACGTCGCCGGCCGCCCCCTGCGCCGCCTCTCCGGTGGCCAGCGCCAGCGCGTCGCGCTCGCGGCCGCCCTCGTCGGCCGGCCGGACATGCTGTTCCTCGACGAGCCCACCGCGGGCCTCGACCCGGAGACCCGGCCCGTCGTGCACGACGTCGTGCGGGAACAGACTGACCGCGGCGCCGCCGTGCTGCTGACCACGCACCTGCTCGACGACGCCGAGCGGCTCGCGGACGACGTCGCCATCCTGCGCGCCGGCCGCGTGGTCCGCTCCGGCCCGCTGTCCGAGCTCACACGCGTGGCCGAGGGCGACGTCGTCGACGTGGACTTCGGCGACGCCTCCCCCGACGCCGTCCGCGCCTGGGCCGACACCCTGCCCGCGCCGCTGCGCGCGGCCGGCCTCGACGAGTCCGCCCGCCTGCGCGTGGCCGGCGTCCGCGGCCCGGACGACCTGGCCGTCCTCGCGGCGAGCTGGCGGGAGCACGCCCTGATGCCCACCCGATTCGAGCGCGCCGGACTGCGCCTCGAGCAGATCCTCCGGGAGACCGCCGCATGAGCATGCCCGTCGTCGACCACCGCGCCCCGGCCGGCGCCGGAGCCCACGCCGGCGCCGCCCCGCTGGCCACCCGCGTCCTGCGTCAGGCCGGCTACGAGACCGGCACCGCGCTGCGCAACGGCGAGCAGCTGCTCGTCACCGTGGTGCTGCCCCTGCTCGCGCTCGTGGGCGTGCACGTCACCGGCCTGCTGGACGCCCCCGGCCGCTCGGGCCTGGACGTGGCCGTGCCCGGCGTGCTCGCCCTGGCCGTGATCAGCTCCGCGTTCACGGCCACCGCGATCGCCACGGGCTTCGAGCGTCGCTACGACGTGCTCGCCGCCCTGGCCACCACCCCGCTGGGCACGCTCGGCCTCGTCGCCGGCAAGGCCCTGGCGGTGGTGGCCCTCCTGCTGGTGCAGGTGAGCGTGATCGGCGGCGTCGGCCTGGCGCTCGGCTGGCGTCCGGACCCCGAGGGGATCCTGCCGGCCCTCGTCGCCCTCGCGCTGGGGGCCGCCGCCTTCACGGCCCTCGGGCTGCTGCTCGCCGGCACGGCCCGGCCGGAGGCGACCCTCGCCGTCGCCAACCTGCTGTGGGTGCTGTTCGGCGCCGTCGGCGGCACGGTGTTCCCCGCGCGGGTGCCCGGCGTGGACCTGCTCCCCTCCGGCGCGCTGGGCACGGCCCTGCGGGCCGCCCTCCTGGACGGGGCCTGGTCGCCCGTCCCCCTGCTCGTGCTCACCCTGTGGGGCGCCGTGGCCGTCGCGGCCGCGCTCCGCTGGTTCCGCTGGCGGCCCTGAGCCGTTCCCCGTCCCCCTGCATCGAACGATCGGAAGGACACCGTGTCCACCACCACCCCCGCGGCCGGGACCGCCCCGGCCGGGCTCGCCGCCCGCCTGCCGCAGCGCCTCACGAAGGCCACCATGGCCCTCGCCGTGGCGTCCCTGGCGTCCGAGATCGGCATCATCGTCACCGGCGGCGCCGTGCGCCTCACCGGCTCCGGCCTGGGCTGCCCCACGTGGCCCAAGTGCTCACCCGAGTCCCTCACCAACACCCCAGAGATGGGCATCCACGGCTACATCGAATTCGGCAACCGGACGCTGACGTTCGTCCTGGTGGTCATCGCCGCCGCCATGTTCCTGTCCCTGTGGAACCTGCGCGGCACCCACCGGAGCCCCTTCTGGCTCTCCGTGGGCCTGCTGGCCGGCATCCCCGCGCAGGCCCTCGTGGGCGGCGTCGTGGTCCTGACGCATCTGAACCCGTGGTGGGTGGCCGGTCACTTCATCGTGTCCTCGATCATGGTCGCCGTGGCGACCCTGCTCGTGGTGCGCATCGCCGCCGAGCGCCGCGCCGGCCGGGCGGGCGTGCCCCTCGTGGACGGCGCCACCACCGTCCGGTCCCGTGCCGCCGCCTGGGCGGCGTTCGCGCTGACGTGGGCCGCCGTGTACCTGGGCACCGTGGTGACCGGCACGGGCCCGCACTCCGGCGACCCCGGCTCGCCGCGCCACGAGTTCGACCCGCTGCTGGTCACCCGGATCCACGTGATCCCGGTGTACCTGCTCCTGGCGGCCGCCCTGGTCCTGTTCTTCACGGTGCGCCGCGCGGCCGGCGCCTCCCGCCTGCAGCGCGCCGCCGTGCTGCGGCTCCTGCTCGCCCTCGTGTTCCAGGCCGCCGTGGGCTACACCCAGCACTTCACGGGCCTGCCGATCGGTGTGGTCCTGCTGCACATGCTCGGCTCGGCACTGCTCGTGGCGTCGGCGACGGAGGCCTGGGACCGGCAGGTCGCCCGCTACGTCACGGCCGGACCCGGTGCCGCGGTCGAGACCGCCACGCCCGCGCGCACCGTCGCCGCGGGCTGACGCCCCGCGCACGCGAACGGCCCCGCACCGGCTGGTGCGGGGCCGTCGTCGTCGGCGTCCCGGGGAGCGCTGGGGGCGGACCGGCGCTCAGGCGCCGAAGTGCATCAGCGGCGCACCCACGAACGGGTCCACGGCCAGGGCGATGAACAGCAGCGTCAGGTAGGTGATGGAGAGGTGGAAGACCTTCATGGCCTTGCGGTCCTCGAAGTCCTCGCGCTGGGCCTGCACCTGCAGCACGTGGGACTCCCAGATTAACCAGCCGCCGACGACGAGCGCGACCGCGGTGTAGACGATGCCGGCCCAGCCCATCGGCACGAGCAGGAGGGAGCAGGCCACGGTGGCCCACGCGTAGAGCACGACCTGGTTGGAGACGTGGCGCGCGGAGGCGATGGCGCCGAGCATCGGCACGTCGGCCTGCTGGTAGTCGCGCTTGTACTTCATGGACAGCGGCCAGTAGTGCGGGGGCGTCCACAGGAAGACCACGAGGAACAGCACGATGGCCGGCCACTCGACGGTCCCGCGCACGGCCGCCCAGCCGATCAGCACGGGGAAGCAGCCGGCGATGCCGCCCCACACGATGTTCTGCTCCGTGCGGCGCTTGAGCACGAGCGAGTACACGACCACGTAGAAGAAGATGGCGGCCACACCCAGGCCGGCCGCCAGCCAGTTGGCGCCGAACCCGAGGATCAGGATGGACACGACCGTCTGCACCCACGCGAACACGAGGGCCTCGCGGGGGGTGACCTCGCCGGTGACGAGCGGCCGGTTCTCGGTGCGCTTCATGACCCGGTCGATGTCGCGGTCGATGTAGCAGTTGAAGGTGCCGGAGGCGCCGGCGGCGAGCGCACCGCCGACGAGCGTGGCGATCATGGTGAGCACGTCCGGGAAGCCGCGCTGCGCGAAGATCATGGTCGGCAGCGTGGTCACCAGCAGCAGCTCGATCACCCGGGGCTTCGTCAGCTCGACGTACGCCCGGACCTTGCGGCGCAGGGGCAGCGGGGACCGGTCGACGACGCCGGGCTCGGCGGCGGCGACGCGGGCGGCGGACGGCGACTCCAGGGAGGATGACATCTGCTTCTCACGGTGAGGGGACGGTGGGCGTGCCCGTCCCGGGGTTCGGATCGGCCACTCGGGCGGTCCGCCTGCGGTCAGGCCTTGACCCAGTCTACTCGTGTCAACGGCTGTTCGCCCGGGGGCGAAGCATGTCATGAGGCGCCCGGTCGGGCCCGCCCCGCCGTCGCGCGGCTAGGCTGGGACGACGGCCCCGCGCCGCGACGCCCCGGCGTCGGCCGGGGCCGCACCCCGACGCTCCCGATCCGCCAGGAGAGAACCCGTGACCGACGCCGCGCAGCCGTCCACCCCCCCGACCCTGGACCGGGTGGCCCCGGCCCGCGGGTTCGTCTACTCGGAGCAGGACCGCCGGATGGTGGACACGCTCAAGGCGCTCTCGGCGGACGCCGTGGAGAAGGCCGGGCACGGCCACCCCGGCACCGCGATCTCGCTGGCCCCCGTGGCGTGGCAGCTGTACCAGAACGTCATGCACCTGGACCCCACGGACGACCGCTGGGAGGGCCGGGATCGCTTCATCCTCTCCGCGGGCCACGCCTCGCTCATCCAGTACCTGCAGTTGTTCGCCGCGGGCGCCGGGCTCGAGATCGAGGACATCCAGGGGCTGCGCACCGAGGGATCCAGGACCCCGGGCCACCCGGAGTACGGCCACACCCACGGCGTCGAGGTGACCACGGGTCCGCTGGGCCAGGGCCTGGCGATGGGCGTCGGCTTCGCGTACGAGCAGCGCCGCGTGCGCGGGCTGATGGACCCCGACGCCGCCCCCGGCACCTCCCCGTTCGACCACCACGTGTTCGTGCTCGCCTCCGACGGGGACATCCAGGAGGGCGTCGCCGCCGAGGCCTCCTCGCTGGCCGGGCACCAGGAGCTCGGGAACCTGGTCGTCGTCTACGACGCGAACCGCATCTCGATCGAGGACGACACGGACATCGCGTTCACCGAGGACGTGGTCCGCCGCTACGAGGCCTACGGCTGGCACGTGCAGGAGGTCGACTGGACCAACGGCGCCCAGGGCCACGCCGTGACCGAGTACACGGAGGACGTGGAGGCCCTGTACGACGCCCTCGTCGCGGCCAAGGCCGAGACCGGCCGGCCCTCGCTGATCAAGCTGCGCACCGTGATCGGCTGGCCCTCCCCCACGAAGCAGAACACCGGCGGCATCCACGGCTCCAAGCTCGGCACGGACGAGGTCGCCGGCCTCAAGGAGAGCCTCGGGCTGGACCCGACCAAGACCTTCGACGTCGACCCCGAGCTCCTGGCCCGCGCCCGGTCCATCGCCGAGCGCTCGGCAGAGTACCGCCGCGGCTGGGAGGTGGCGTTCCAGGCCTGGCGCGAGGCGAACCCGGAGAACGCGCGGCTGTACGACCGACTGGCCGGACGAGAGCTGCCCGCTGGCTTCGCGGACGCGTTCCCGTCCTGGGACGCGGACGAGAAGGGCCTGGCCACGCGCGCGGCCTCCGGAGAGGTGCTCACGGCCCTCGCGCCGGTCATGCCCGAGCTCTGGGGCGGCTCGGCCGACCTCGCCGGGTCGAACAACACCACCATGAAGGGCGAGCCCTCCTTCATCCCGGCCCGCCGCTCCACCGCCACGTGGCAGGGCCACGAGTACGGCCGCACCCTGCACTTCGGCGTCCGCGAGTTCGCGGCCGGGGCGATCGTCAACGGCATCACGATCGGCGGCCTGACCCGCGCGTACGTGGGCACGTTCCTGACGTTCTCCGACTACATGCGCCCCGCCGTCCGCCTGGCCGCCCTCATGGGCACCCCGAGCACGTACGTGTGGACGCACGACTCCATCGGCCTCGGCGAGGACGGCCCCACGCACCAGCCGGTGGAGCACCTGGCCGCCCTGCGGGCCATCCCCGGGCTCGACGTCGTCCGCCCGGCCGACGCCAACGAGACCGCGTGGGCGTGGCGGACGGTGCTCGAGCACCGGGACCGCCCGGCCGGGCTCGTCCTGTCCCGGCAGAGCCTGCCCGTGCTCCCCCGGGACACGGACGGCTTCGCCCCCGCCTCGGGCGTGGCCCGCGGCGCCTACGTCCTCATCGACGCCACGGATGCCGACGGCGCGCCGACGCCGGCCCGCGCGCTGCTGATCGCGACCGGCTCCGAGGTCTCCGTGGCCGTGCGGGCCCGCGCGCTGCTGCAGGCCGACGGCGTCCCGACCCGCGTCGTCTCCGCCCCCTGCCTCGAGTGGTTCGCCGAGCAGGACGAGGCCTACCGGGCCGAGGTCCTGCCCGACGGCCCCGACGCCCCGGTCCGCGTCTCCGTCGAGGCCGGCATCGCGATGCCGTGGTTCGAGCACACGGTGACGGCCTCCTCCCCGGGCGCCCGCGTGAGCCTCGAGCACTACGGCGAGTCGGCCGACGGCGCCCGCCTGATGGAGAAGTACGGATTCACTGGCGAGCACGTCGCCGAGGTGACCCGCGGCCTCCTCTGAGGCCCGGCGCCCACGGCGCCCCGAGCACGTCCACCCCGAAGGGAAGGCACCCGCAGACCATGAGCACCCCGCAGAACCCGAACACCGCCGCGCTGGCCCAGGCCGGTGTGTCGATCTGGCTCGACGACCTCTCCCGCACGCGGCTGGACGAGGGCACGCTCGAAGAGCTGATCGCCACCCGCTCGGTCACCGGCGTCACCACGAACCCGTCCATCTTCGCGGTCGCCCTCGCGGACGCGGGCGCCTACCAGGGACAGCTGCGCGACCTCGCCGCGGCCGGCGCCTCGGTGGACGAGGCCGTCGTCGCCCTGACGACCGAGGACGTGCGCCGCGCCGCCGACGTGCTCGCGCCCGTCCACGAGCGCACCGGCGGGGCGGACGGCTTCGTCTCCCTTGAGGTCGATCCGCGCCTGGCCCGCGACGCCGCCGGCACCGTGGCGCAGGCCCGCGAGCTGGCGGCGGCCGTCGACCGTCCCAACCTCATGGTGAAGATCCCCGCGACCGTGGAGGGCCTGTCCGCCATCGCGGACGTGCTCGGCGCGGGCATCAGCGTGAACGTGACCCTGATCTTCTCCCTGCCCCGCTACCGCCGGGTGCTCAACGCCTGGCTCACCGGCCTGGAGAAGGCCCGGGCGAACGGGCACGACGTCCGCCGCCTCCACTCGGTGGCCTCCTTCTTCGTCTCCCGTGTGGACACGGAGGTCGACGCGCGGCTGCGCGCGATCGGCACCCCCGAGGCCGAGGCGCTGACCGGCCGGGCCGCCGTCGCCAACGCGCGCCTGGCCTACCGAGCCTTCGAGCAGGCCCTGGACTCGGAGCGCTGGCGCCTGCTCGAGGCGGCCGGCGCCCCCGTGCAGCGGCCCCTGTGGGCCTCCACCGGCGTCAAGGACCCCGCCCTGCCGGACACGCTGTACGTCACCGAACTCGTGGCACCGCACACCGTGACCACCCTGCCGGAGAAGACCCTCGAGGCGGTCGCCGACCACGGGGTGATTGCGGCGGACACCGTCACGGGCGCCTACGCCGAGGCCGATGCCCTGCTCGACGCGGTCGGCGCGGCAGGCGTGTCCTACCAGGACGTCGTGGACGTGCTGGAGACTGAGGGCCTGGAGAAGTTCGAGGCCGCGTGGGACGAGCTGCTCGGCTCGGTCCGCTCCGGGCTCGACGCCCATCGCTGACCGCACCCGCCCCCCGACCCCGCCGCCCGCTCGCCACGCGCACGGAAGGACCCCCCATGAGCACCCTCGGCCTCACCGCCACCGGAGCCGCCCTCGAGGCGATCGACCGCCATCTGCCCGCCCTCCTCCAGGACCGCGTCGCCTCCCGCCTCGGGGCGCAGGACGCCGACCTGTGGGGGGCGCCGGCCCGCGACGAGGCCGCCAAGCGGCTCGGCTGGATCGACCTGTTCGAGGACTCCCGCGCCCTCGTCCCGCACATCGCCCAGCTGACCCGGGAGCTGCGCGCCGAGGGCGTGGACCGCGTGGTCCTGGCGGGCATGGGCGGCTCGTCCCTGGCCCCCGAGGTGATCGCGGCGACGGCCGGCGTCGAGCTCGAGGTCCTGGACTCCACGGACCCGCTCCAGGTCTCCCGCGCCCTCGAGCGCGACCTCGAGCGAACCGTGCTGGTGGTCTCCTCCAAGTCCGGCTCCACCGTGGAGACCGACTCGCAGCGCCGCGTCGTCGAGGCCGCGTTCCGCGACGCCGGGATCGACCCCCGCACCCGCCTGGTCGCCGTCACGGACCCGGGCTCACCGCTGCACGCCGCGTGCGAGTCCGCCGGCTGGCGCGCCGTCTTCACCGCGGACCCGACCGTGGGCGGGCGTTTCTCGGCCCTCACCGCGTTCGGCCTGGTCCCCACCGGCCTGGCCGGCGTGGACGTCGCGGCCCTGCTGGACGACGCGGAGGCCGTGCTCGACCTGCTGATCGCCGACGACGAGGACAACCCGGGCCTGCAGCTCGGCGCGGCCCTGGGCGGCACCCGCCCGCTGCGCGACAAGCTCGTCTTCGCCGACCACGGGTCCGGCATCGCCGGACTGCCGGCCTGGATCGAGCAGCTGATCGCCGAGTCCACGGGCAAGGACGGCACCGGGCTGCTGCCCGTCGTCGTCGCCCCCGGCGACCCCGAGACCGTGTGGGACACCCCCGACCTGCTGCAGGTGCAGCTCGTCGGCGAGGACGACGTCGCGGCCCCGGGCCACGGCGTGCAGGTCGCCGGCTCGCTCGGCGCCCAGCTGCTGCTGTGGGAGGTGGCCACCGCGGTGGCCGGCCGCCTGCTCGGGATCAACCCCTTCGACCAGCCGGACGTGGAGGCCGCCAAGGCCGCCGCCCGCACCCTGCTGGACGGCCCCGCCGCCGAGCGGCCGGCCGACGGCGAGGTGGAGGGTGTCGAGGTCTCCGGCCCGGCGTCCGTGACCTCTGCCCCGGACCTGGCCGGCGTGCTGCGCGCCACGGCGGCACTGGTGCCCGAGGGCGGCTACCTGGCGGTCCACGCCTACCTCTCCCGTCATGACGACGCCGAGCTCGAGGAGCTGCGCGCGGACCTGGCGGACCTGGTCGGCCGCCCGGTCACGTTCGGCTGGGGTCCGCGGTTCCTGCACTCCACCGGACAGTTCCACAAGGGCGGCCCGGCCGTCGGCGTGTTCCTGCAGATCACCGGCGACGCCGGCCTGGACCTCGAGGTGCCCGGCCGCCCGTTCTCCCTGGGCAGGCTCATCGCCGCGCAGGCAGCGGGCGACGCCCGGGTGCTGGGCGATCTCGGCCGCCCCGTGGTCACCCTGCACCTGCGCCGCCGCGACGCGGGCATCGAGGCCCTGAGGAGCGCCGTCCGTGGCCGGTGAGTCCCGGACCGCCCCCCGCAACCCGCTGCGCGACCCCCGTGACCGGCGCCTGACCCGCATCGCGGGCCCGTCGGCGCTCGTGCTGTTCGGCGTGACGGGCGACCTGGCGAAGAAGAAGCTCCTGCCGGCCATGTACGACCTGGCCCAACGCGGCCTGCTGCCGCCGGCGTTCTCCCTCGTCGGCTTCGGTCGCCGCAGCTGGTCCGACGAGGAGTTCGCCGACTACGTGCGCGCCGCCGTCGAGGCCTCCTCCCGGACCACGTTCGACGAGACCGTGTGGGACCAGTTCCAGGGCGGTCTGCGCTTCGTCTCCGGCGCGTTCGACGACGAGGCTGCCTACGTCCGTCTCGACGAGGTGCTCGCCGAGCTCGAGACCTCACGCGGCACGCGGGGGAACACCGCGTTCTACCTCTCCATCCCGCCGGACTGGTTCGAGGCCGTCTCCCGCCACCTGGCCGACCAGGGCCTGGCCGACCGGTCGCAGCCGGCCGAGGGCCCGTGGCGCCGCGTGGTCATCGAGAAGCCCTTCGGCCACGACCTGGCCAGCGCGCAGGAGCTCAATGCTGTGATCGAGCGCGTCTTCCCCTCGGACGCGGTGTTCCGCATCGACCACTACCTCGGCAAGGAGACGGTGCAGAACATCCTCGCGTTCCGGTTCGCCAACCGGATGTTCGAGCCGCTCTGGAACGCGGAGCACGTGGACCACGTCCAGATCACGATGGCCGAGGACATCGGCATCGGTGGACGGGCGAGCTACTACGACGGCGTGGGCGCGGCGCGCGACGTCATCCAGAACCACCTCCTGCAGCTGCTCGCGTTCACCGCGATGGAGGAGCCGATCTCGTTCGACGCGGACCATCTGCGCGCGGAGAAGGAGAAGGTCCTCGAGGCCGTGACCGTCCCGGACACGCCCGAGGGACTCGCGGCGGCCTCCGCCCGCGGCCAGTACACCTCCGGCTGGCAGGGCGGCGAGCGGGTCACGGGATTCCTCGACGAGGAGGGCTTCAACCCGGCGTCCGTCACGGAGACGTACGCCGCGCTCAAGGTGGGCATCCGCACGCGGCGCTGGCAGGGCGTGCCGTTCTACCTGCGGGCCGGCAAACGCCTCGGCCGGCGGGTGACGGAGATCGCCGTCGTCTTCAAGAAGCCCCCGCACCTGCTGTTCCCCGTCCACGACGGGGACGAGTTCGGGCAGAACATCATCGTCATCCGGGTGCAGCCGGACGAGGGCGTCACCATCCGCTTCGCGTCCAAGGTGCCCGGCACGCAGACCGAGATCCGCGACGTCACGATGGACTTCGGCTACGGCCACGCCTTCACCGAGGACTCCCCCGAGGCGTACGAGCGTCTCATCCTCGACGTGCTCCTCGGGGAGCCGCCGCTGTTCCCGCGCCAGGCCGAGGTGGAGCTGTCCTGGCGGATCGTGGACCCGTTCGAGGAGCACTGGGCGAGCCTGGGCACCCAGCCCGAGCCCTACGCCCCGGGCACGTGGGGACCGCCCTCGGCCGACGCCCTCATGGCCCGCGACGGACGAAGCTGGAGGCGCCCGTGAAGATCCGCATGCACGACACCACCACCTCCCAGGTGGCCAAGCGCATCACGCAGCTGCGCGAGAAGAGCGGGGTCGTGGCCCTCGGCCGCGTCCTCACGCTCGTGATCAGCACGGACGACGCCGGCATCGAGTCCGCCGTCCAGGCCGCCAACGCGGCCTCGCTCGAACACCCGTGCCGCATCGTCGTCCTGGCCCTGGGCGACCCCGCGGCCCCCACCCGCCTGGACGCCGAGATCCGGGTCGGGGGCGACGCCGGCGCCTCCGACGTCGTGGTGCTGTGGTGCGCCGGGGAGAACGCCCACGCCGACGAGTCGCTCGTCTCCGGGCTGCTCCTGCCCGATGCGCCCATCGTCGTGTGGTGGCCCGGGGTGCCACCCGGGGTCCCCTCGGCGACGGCGCTCGGTCGCCTGGCCCACCGCCGGATCACGGACACGGCCTCGGCGTCCGCGGCCGAGCCCGCCCTGTGGGCTCTGCGCGCGGGCCACCATGAGGGGGACACCGACCTGGCCTGGACGCGCCTGACGCTGTGGCGGATCCAGGTGGCCGGGATCTTCGACACGCTCGACGTGGCCACCCTGCGCTCGGTGACGGTGGACGGGGCGCCGGACTCCCCCAGCACCATGCTGCTCGCGGCGTGGCTCACCCTGACCCTGAAGGTGCCCGTGACGATCGCGCACTCGAAGGTCGGCCACGGGATCCGTGCGGTGCGCCTGCGGTGCACGGACGGGGACGTGGTGCTCTCCCGCTCGCAGTCGCAGGTGGCCCGGCTCTATCAGCAGGGCCGGCCGGTGCAGCGCATCTCCCTGCCACGCCGGACGATCCAGGACTGCCTGGCCGAGGAGCTGCGCCGCCTGGACCCGGACGAGGTCTTCGGCGCCGTGCTCCACCAGGGCCTGCCGCGCACGGACCTCTCCCCCGTGCAGGCCTCCGAACGCTGAGGGGCCCCCGGCGCCCCACCGGTCCGGGACGCGCGAACGCCCCGCACGGATCTTCCGTGCGGGGCGTTCGCGTCGGGGCCCGGCGGGGCGGCCTCAGGACTCCATGGTCAGACGCGGCAGGACGCCGAGCAGGGCGATCACGACACCCCAGGCGACCACGGAGCCGACGGTCAGGCGGGTGAGCAGACGCTGGGCGGAGCCCGAGGAGCTCATCGAGCTGGTCACGCCGCCGCCGAACATGTCCGAGACGCCGCCGCCGCGGCCCTTGTGCAGCAGGATGAGCAGCACGATGACCACGCTGAGCACGACCACGAGGATCTGCAGGGCCAGGGTCAGGACGTCCACGGGAGGGCTCCTCGGGTCGAGGTGCGGCCCCGGCGCGCGCCGGGGCCGTCACGGAGAATGCGGTCGGTCGGGCCGGACGGATCAGGCCTGGTCGAACCGGACGATCTTAGCAAACTCGTCCGCGTCGAGGCTGGCGCCGCCCACGAGGGCGCCGTCCACGTCTGGCTGCGCCAGCAGCGCCGGCGCGCTGGAGGACTTCACGGAGCCGCCGTAGAGGATCCGCAGTCCGGCGGCGACGTCGTCGCCGTGCAGTGCGGCCACGCGGGCGCGCAGGGCCGCGCACATCTGCTGCGCGTCCTCGGGGCCGGCGACCTCGCCCGTGCCGATCGCCCACACGGGCTCGTAGGCGACGACGACGCCGGCCACGTCCTGCGCCGACAGGCCCGCGATCGAGCCCTCCAGCTGGGCGAGCGTGTGCTCGACGTGCCGGCCGGCCTGGCGCACCTCCAGGCCCTCGCCCACGCAGATCACCGGGGTGAGGCCGTGGCGCAGGGCCGCGGCGGCCTTGCGCGCGACGAGCGCGTCGTCCTCCCCGTGGAGGGTGCGACGCTCGGAGTGGCCCACGATCGCGTAGCGGCACCCCAGCGCGGCCAGGAACGCGCCGGAGACGTCGCCCGTGTAGGCGCCGGCGTCCTCGGGCGAGAGGTCCTGCGCGCCGTAGACGAGGTCCAGGCGGTCGCCGGTGACGAGCGTCTGCACGGACCGCAGGCCCGTGAAGGGCGGGAACACCGCGACCTCCACGGCCTCCTGGTCATGGTCCGCGTCCGAGAGGAGCCACGTGAGGCGCTGCACCAGGGTGACGGCCTCGAGGTGGTCCAGGTTCATCTTCCAGTTGCCCGCGATCAGCGGCACGCGCGTGGTCTGCTCCGCCATGCTCACGCCCGCCCCTCGCCGGCCAGGGCGGTGACGCCCGGCAGCTCCTTGCCCTCGAGGTATTCGAGGGAGGCGCCGCCACCGGTGGAGATGTGGCCGAACGCGTCGTCGGCGAAGCCGAGCGTGCGCACGGCCGCCGCGGAGTCGCCGCCGCCGACCACCGACAGGCCGCCGGCCCCGGAGGCCTCGGTGAGGGCCTGCGCCACCGCCCGGGTGCCCTCCGCGAAGGCCGGGAACTCAAACACGCCCATGGGGCCGTTCCAGAACACGGTCTGGGCGCCGCGGATCTGCTCGGCGAACGCCCGGGCCGTCTCGGGGCCGATGTCCAAGCCCATGGCGGACGCGCCGTGCGCGCCCGAGGTGAGGGCGTCCGCGGCCAGGACCTCGTGCTCGGCGTCGGCCGCGAAGCCGGAGGCCATCACGATGTCCGTGGGGAGCACGATGCGGGCGGCCCCGGCCTCGGAGCGGCGCAGGTATTCGCGAACGGTGTCGAGCTGGTCCTCCTCGAGCAGGGAGGCGCCCACCTCGTGGCCCTGCGCCTTGAGGAAGGTGAAGAGCATGCCGCCGCCGATCAGCAGCATGTCGGCCTTGTCCAGCAGGTTGTCGATCACGGCCAGCTTGTCCGAGACCTTCGACCCGCCCAGCACGACGACGTAGGGCCGCTCCGGGGACTCGGTCAGGCGGGTGAGCACCTCGAGCTCGGCGGCGACCAGCGGGCCCTGGTAGGCCGGCAGCTGCGCCGCGACGTCGAACACGGAGGCGTGCTTGCGGTGGACCGCGCCGAACGCGTCGCCCACGTAGGCACCGTCCGCGCCGGCCAGGGCAGCCATCTCCCCGGCGAGTGCGGCGCGCTCGGCATCGTCCTTGGAGGTCTCGCGGGCGTCGAAGCGCACGTTCTCCAGCAGCAGCACCTGGCCGTCCTGCAGGGCGGCGGCGTGGGCGCGCGCGTCGTCCCCGGTCACGTCTGCGGCCAGGGCGACGTCGGCGCCCAGCAGCTCGGCCATGCGCGCGGCGACCGGACGGAGGGAGTACGCGGGGTCGGGCTCACCCTTGGGGCGGCCCAGATGGGCCATGACGATCACGCGGGCCCCGGCCTCCGCCAGGTCCCGGATCGCGGGCAGCGAGGCACGGATGCGGCCGTCGTCGGTGACGGTGTCCCCGTCCAGCGGGACGTTCAGGTCGGACCGGATGAGCACGGTGCGGCCGGCGACGCCGGCCTCGAGCAGATCGTTGAGGGTCGATGCGGGCATGATGCCTCCTGGGGTGCCGGAGCGGGGTCGGTTCACGGTGCAGTCTAGGGGGACGGCCCGGGCCGACGGAGGAACCGTCGGCCCGGGCCGTCGGGCGCCGTGCGGGCTCAGAGCTTCGAGCCGATGAGGTCTGCGAAGTCCATGAGCTGGGAGGTGTAGCCGTACTCGTTGTCGTACCAGCCGATGATCTTCACGGTCTGGCCGATGGACTTGGTCAGCGGGGCGTCGAAGGTGCACGCCGCCGGGGAGGTGATGATGTCCGAGGACACGATCGGGTCCTCCGAGTAGACCAGGCGGCCCTGCAGCGGACCGGACTCCGCGGCCTTCTTGAACGCCGCGTTGATCTCCTCGACCTCCACGTGGCGCGTCAGCTCCACGGTCAGGTCGGTGGCCGAGCCGGTGATGGTGGGCACCCGCATGGCGAAGCCGTCGAGCTTGCCCTTCAGCTCCGGGATGACCTCGCCGATGGCCTTGGCCGCGCCCGTGGAGGTGGGCACCATGTTCTGGGCGGCGGCGCGCGCCCGACGGCGATCCTTCTTGTGCACGTTGTCGTGCAGGTTCTGGTCGCCGGTGTACGCGTGGATCGTGGTCATGATGCCGTCCACGATGCCGAACTCGTCGTTGAGGACCTTCGCCATCGGGGCCAGGCAGTTCGTGGTGCACGAGGCGTTCGAGACGATGTGCATCGTCTCCGCGTCGTAGGTGTGCTCGTTCACACCCATCACGAAGGTGCCGTCGACCTCCTTGGCGGGAGCGGAGATGAGGACCTTCTTGGCCCCGGCGTCGAGGTGGGCCTGCGCCTTGGGGCCGGTCGTGAAGATGCCGGTGCACTCGATGACCAGGTCCACGCCGAGCTCACCCCACGGCAGCTTCGTCGGGTCGGCCTCCTGGAAGAACGCGACGTCGCGGCCGTCGATGCGGAACCCCTTCTCGGTCCGCTCCAGCTCGCCCGGGTAGCGGCCCAGGATGGTGTCGTACTGGGTCAGCCAGAACAGGTCCTCGGGGTCGGCGAGGTCGTTCACCGCGACCAGCTCGAGGTTCTCGTGGCCGCGGTCCCTGAGCACGCGCACGATGTTGCGTCCGATGCGGCCGTAGCCGTTGATGGCGATCTTGGTCATGGTGGTCTCTCTCGTTAGTTCGCGTTGCGTGGTCCCCGTGGCGGTGGGTCCGGGGCGGTACGGTCGAGCGGTCGCGCCCGGTCCGGGCGCGCGGTGGGGACAGGGCCGGAGCGCCGAGCCCCTCCCCGCATCGGGGCGC
>NZ_JALJRI010000027.1:0-73340 GCF_024519795.1 Micrococcus sp. Mcc89
AGGGGCAGGAGCCGCCCCTGAAGTCCCTCCTCGACCAGGTGGGCTTCCCCGCGGCGGACGCCCTCGATGGCGCCGAGGTGCGCGCCGAGGAGGTCGACTGGGACGGCGGCACGGCCTACCGCTATGCCGTGCCCGAGGAGGTCGCCGACGCGGCGATGGCCGAGGGCGACGCCACCCGGGTGCACTCCTTCACGGTGGACGACGACGGCGAGCTGGTCGCGCTCACCGTCGACGACGGCCGGGCCACCCAGCAGTACGCCCTGAGCGACTGGAACCAGATCGAGCCGGCCGAGGCGCCGGAGGAGGTGGCCGAGTGAGGCAGCGCCAGACCCAGACCCGCCGCACCCGACGCGGCCTGTCCCTCGCCGCCCTCGGGGCGGCCGCCCTGCTGCTGACCGGCTGCGCCTCGGGCGATGACGCCCCCGGCGCCTGGGACCGTGCCCGCACCCAGCTCGAGGAGGCCGACTCCGTCCGCATGGTCACCGAGCTGCGGTCCGAGGCCCCGAGCAACGGGCGCGCGGTCCCGGACTCGGTGGACATCTCCGGTCCCGTGGACGGCTCGTCCATGCGGTACGTGTCCGTGTACCAGGACGACGGCCTGATCACCCGAGACGAGTCCCGGATCGTGGACGGCACCGCGTACTCCCGGTTCACGGTGGAGCGCGCCGGCACGAGCGGTGAGGACCGCCCCGCCTATGTGGAGCGCTGGACCGCCACCCCGTACGAGAGCGATCCCAGCGCCACCGGCATGGGCGCGATGGTGAGCTCGCTGCTGGGCTCCCTGCCGGAGTCGGGCGGCCTGGACGACGTCGAGGCGGACGCGGACGGCATCCGCCGCAGCGGTCAGGATGCGATCCGCTACGTGCTGGACGAGCCCGTCTCGGGCCCGCAGGAGGGCGTGGAGCTGACCGCGTTCACGGTGTCCAAGGAGGACGGCCGCCTGCTCACCGTGGAGACCGAGTCCGCCGGCACGAAGGCGGTGGTGACCCTCTCCGAGATGGGCGGGGTGGATCCGGTGCAGGCCCCGCCGGCCGACGAGGTCCTGAAGCAGGACGGCTGACCCGGCCCACGGCGACGGCGGCCCGCCTCCCCTCGGGGAGGCGGGCCGCCGTGTCTGCGCGGGTCAGCGCGTCAGCGGACCCTCGTCACCCAGCGGGGTGGACGGGTCCGAGATGGTGTCCGGCTCGGCACCGTGGCGGGCCGCCGAGGTGATGTTGTCGTTGTTGGACTCGGTCACGCGGTCGTCGCGGACGTCGTTCTTCTTGTCGTTGCCCTGCATGGCATCCTCCACCTTCGTCGTGGCCTTCTGCACCGGATCGGACTTCTTCACCTCAGCGAACTTCTGCTGGGCGGACTCCTGGACCTGGCCGACCTTCTCCTGGGTCTTGGGGTCGTTCCAGAGCTTCTGGGCGTTCTGGGTCATCTTCTCGAGGTTCTTGCGGCCCTCGGCGGAGCCGAGCAGGTAGCCGAGTGCGGCGCCGAGGCCCAGGGTGATGAGGCGCATGGGTGGTCTCCTTCATGTGTCGGGACCGCGCCGACCCTCTTGGACGGGCCGGGCGGCGCGCTGGCGCGCTGTCCTGGGATCACTCTGGTCACCGGAGCCCGCCGCGTCAACGGTTGAGGCGCACGGCCGTGCGAGGGTCGGCGGCGTTCGTCCCCGCCGTCCCGCCCCACGACGACGGCCGCCCACCCCGGAGGTGAGCGGCCGTCGTCGTGCCGGGGCCCGTGGGCCCACGGGGTCAGCCGAAGTGCTTCGGCAGGGTGGCCTCCCAGGCCTCGCGCAGCTCCGCGATCGGCAGGGTGAAGGCGTCCTGGACCTCGAGGGCCGCGGAGTCGGCGTCCACCACGCCGATGCGCACGGCCGCGTAGCCGCGGGCCGTGGTCATGTCCGTGAACCGGACCTCCTCGGTGCGGGGCACGGCCACGACGGCGCGCGCCTGCGTCTCGGAGAACAGTGCGGTGAACAGGTCCACGCCGGCGCGGCGCAGCACCTCGTCCAGCACCACGCGGGCGCCCACGCCGAAGCGCAGCACCATCTCGGACAGGGTGGCCGCGAGGCCGCCGCCGGAGACGTCGTGGGCGGCGTCGATCATGCCGTCCCGGGACATGTTGACCAGCAGCTCGCCGAGCAGGCGCTCCTTCTTCAGGTCGACCTTCGGGGGCAGGCCGCCGAGGTGGCCGCGCAGGCGCGCGAACTCGGAGCCGTCCAGCTCGTCCGCGGTCTCGCCCAGCAGGTAGATCGCCTGGCCGTCCGCGTCCGGGGCGAAGCCGGACGGGGTGCGGCGCAGGACGTCGTCGAGCTGGCCGAGCACCGCCACCGTGGGGGTGGGGTGGATCGGGGTGCTGCCCGTCTGGTTGTACAGGGACACGTTGCCGCCGGTCACCGGGATGCCGAGGGTCTGGCAGCCGTCCGCCAGGCCGCGCACGGCCTCCGCGAACTGCCACATCACGTCCGGGTCCTCGGGGGAGCCGAAGTTCAGGCAGTCGGAGACGGCCAGGGGCACGGCCCCGGCGGTGGTGACGTTGCGGTACGCCTCGGCCAGGGAGGCCTGCGCGCCCGTGTACGGGTCCAGGTAGGTGAACCGGTCGTTGCAGTCCGTGGCCAGGGCCACGCCCATGCCGGTCTCCTCGTCCACGCGCACCACACCCGCGTCGTCCGGGGCCGCCAGGGCGGTGTTGCCGCGGACGTAGCGGTCGTACTGGCGGGTGATCCAAGAGGTGTCCGCCAGGTTCGGGGAGCTCATCAGCTCCACGACGGCGGCGCGCAGCTCCTCGCCCGTGGCGGGCAGGTCCTGACCGGCCTCGGAGGAGCGGAACGTGTCCGCCTGGAGCTCGTCCTGCCAGGCCGGACGCGCGTACGGGCGCTCGTAGACCGGGCCGTCGTGGGCCACGGTGCGCGGGTCCACGTCGACGATGACCTCGCCGTCCCAGGTGATGATCAGGCGGCCGTCGCCGGTGACCTCGCCCAGCCAGGAGTACTCGACGTCCCACTTTGCCATGACGGCCTCGAACGCGGCGACGTTCTCCGGCGTCACCACGGCCATCATGCGCTCCTGCGACTCGGACATGAGGATCTCGCCCGGGGTCAGCGTGGAGTCGCGCAGCAGCACGTCGGTCAGCTCCACGCGCATGCCGCCCTCGCCGTTGGAGGCGAGCTCGGAGGTGGCGCAGGAGATGCCGGCGGCGCCGAGGTCCTGGATGCCCTCGACGAGGGAGTCGCGGAACAGCTCGAGGCAGCACTCGATGAGCACCTTCTCGGAGAAGGGGTCGCCGACCTGCACCGAGGGGCGCTTGGCGGGCTTGCCGTCGCCGTCGAAGGACTCGGAGGCCAGCACGGAGGCGCCGCCGATCCCGTCACCGCCGGTGCGGGCGCCGAACAGAACTACCTTGTTGCCCACGCCGGAGGCGTTGGCCAGACGCAGGTCCTCGTGCTTGAGCACGCCCACGGCGAGGGCGTTGACGAGCGGGTTGCCCTGGTAGATCGGGTCGAAGCGGGTCTCGCCGCCGATGTTCGGCAGGCCCAGGGAGTTGCCGTAGCCGCCGATGCCGGCCACCACGCCGTGGAACACGCGGGCGGTGTCCGGGTGGTCGATCGCGCCGAAGCGCAGCGGGTCCATCACGGCCACCGGGCGGGCACCCATGGAGATGATGTCGCGCACGATGCCGCCGATGCCCGTGGCCGCGCCCTGGTAGGGCTCCACGTAGGAGGGCGAGTTGTGGGACTCGACCTTGAACGTCACGGCCCAGCCGTCACCGAGGTCGGTCACGCCGGCGTTCTCGCCGATGCCCACCATCATGTGCTGCTTCATCTCGTCGGTGAGCTTCTCGCCGAACTGGCGCAGGTGCACCTTAGAGGACTTGTACGAGCAGTGCTCGGACCACATGACCGAGTACATGGCCAGCTCGGCCGCGGTGGGGCGGCGGCCGAGGATCTTCTTGATCTCGGCGTACTCGTTCTCCTTCAGGCCCAGCTCGGCCCAGGGCTGCTCGACGTCCGGCGTCGCCTGGGCGTCCGCGACCGTCTCGATGTTGAACTGCTGGCTCATGCATGGCCTCCACGGCTGGCGAGGGTGGTCAGGACGGAGGTGAAGAAGCCGAGGCCGTCCACGCCGGAGCGGGGGCCGGCGGCGGTGTCCGGGCCGAAGCCCGTCTCCACGGCGTGCTCCGGGTGCGGCATCAGACCGACGACGTTGCCGGCCGGGTTCGCGATGCCCGCGATGTCCCGGCGCGAGCCGTTCGGGTTCCAGCCCTGATAGCGGAACACCACGCGGCCCTCGGCCTCGAGGGCGTCGAGGGTCGTCTCGTCCGCCACGTACTGGCCGTCCTGGTTCTTCAGGGGCACGGTGATGGTCTGGCCCTGCTCGAAGTCGCGGGTCCACACGGTGTCCGCGCTCTCCACGACCAGCTCCTGGTCGCGGCAGATGAAGTGCAGGTGGTCGTTCTTGATCATCGAGCCCGGCAGCAGGTGTGACTCGGTGAGGATCTGGAAGCCGTTGCAGATGCCGAGCACCGGCAGGCCGTCCGCCTCGCCCTCGGGGCCGCCGGCCGCCGTCGCCACCGCGTCCATCATGGGGGCGAAGCGCGCGATCGCGCCGGCGCGCAGGTAGTCGCCGTAGGAGAAGCCGCCCGGGATCACGACGGCGTCCACGCCGGCGAGCGTCCGCTGCGGGTCCGCGTCGGCGTGCCACAGGGAGACGGGCTCGGCGCCGGCGAGGCGGACGGCGCGCAGCGCGTCCACGTCGTCCAGGGTGCCGGGAAAGGTGATGACGCCGATGCGCGCGCCGCTGAGCGGCGTCGTCGGCGTCGAGTAGTCGCCGATGAGGGGGAGCTCGGTCATCGGGCGCCCTCGGCCTCGTCCAGGACGGCCACGTTCACGACGTCCTCGATGACGGGGTTGGACAGCATCTCCTCGGCGGCCGTGCGCGCCTGGGCGAGGATCTCGTCGGTGACCTCGCCCTCCACGGTGAGCTCGAAGCGCTTGCCCTGGCGGACCTGGCTGAACTCGGTGAAGCCGAGGCGGGGCAGGGCCCCGTTGATCGCCTTGCCCTGCGGATCGAGGATCTCGGGCTTGGGCATGACGTCGACGACGATGATGGGCATGAACACGCTCCTGGGTGCGGGACGATGCCGCGGAGCAGGACGGTGTAGATGCCGTCTCACGCCCGGCCCTGGGCGCTCCGCGTGCTTGCCCGCCCAGTCTACTCGGCCGCCCGGACGCGGGATCGTGGGTGTGATGGGGGCGGCACGCGGCAGCCGGCCCGGCGTAGCCTGGCGGCATGAGACCTCAGCAGACCCGTGTGTCCCCGCTCGGCCGACGCCGGCCGATCAGCCCGCTCGGCCCCGCGCTGCTCGCCGCGGCGGCCGGCGTCGTGCTGACGGGAGTGCGCCGCATCAAGGCCCGCTCCGCCCGGCGTCGCGCGACCGGACGCCCGCGCCGGTGACCCGCCCCGAGCCCTGCCCCTGCGGGTCCGGAGCCGGGCTCGCGGCGTGCTGCGGTCGCCTGCACGCGCGTTTCGCCCGGGACGGCGCCCTGACCGCGCCCACCGCCGAGGCGCTCATGCGCTCCCGGTACACGGCGTTCGCGCGGCTGGGCGAGGCCGGGCCGGCAGAGGCGCAGGCGATGGCCGACTACCTCGCCGCGACCTGGGTTCCCGAGCACCGGCCCACCGCGGCCGAGCTGCTGCCGGCCGCGGGGGAACAGGCGCCGCGGTTCACCCGCCTGGCGGTGCTGGACGTGCGGGACGGCGGGCCGTTCCAGGACGCCGGGACCGTGGAGTTCGTGGCCGTCGGCACGGGGGCCGAGGGGCGGTTCCGACTCCATGAGGTCAGCCGGTTCCGCCGTGAGGACGGGGTCTGGCGCTACGTGGACGGCGACGTGCGCTGAGGCCGGGGCGGCGCGTCGGACGGCGGCCGGCGCTGCCGCGTCAGAAGGCGGAGAAGATCCCGGCGCCCACGCTGAGGACCAGACCCAGGATGGCGATCCACGCCACCAGGGTGACGATCGGGCGGGGGCGACGCGGGGCGTCGTCGTGCCAGTCCACGCCCTCCAGCTCCGGAGGGGTGCGCAGCTCTCGATCCATGGCCCCAGCCTCTCATGCCCCACGCCGCCCCGGGCCCAACGCGGGTTGACTTGTCACGGGTGCTGGGCGCCTGGACCCGCGACAACTCAACCCGCGTTGCCGTCCGGGGTGAACAGGTCCTCGATCCGCCGCCCGAACACGGCCGCGAGGCGGAAGGCGAGCGGGAGCGAGGGGTCGTAGCGGCCCTTCTCGAGGGAGATGACGGTCTGCCGGGAGACGCCGAGCTCGTCGGCGAGCCGCTGCTGCGACCAGCCGAGGCGGGCACGCTCGTCGGGGATGGTGTTCTCCACGGCTCAGCCCCGGCGCTTCTGGAGCGCGTAGCGGACGGCCACCGAGGCGCCCGCGAAGAGGAGCAGCCCGGCGCCCACGAGGGGGAGGCTGGGCTGCCACCCCGCCAGGGCGACGACGAACGTGCCCAGGCCCAGCACCACGAGCAGGTCGCCGAACGCGCCGGACTGCGCCTTCTCGAGCCACCGGCCTTCGATGGTCTCCTCGGTGTCCCGGACGGCGCCGCGCAGGGTGGTGCGGTCCACGAGGAACAGCCAGGCGAGGGCTGCGCCGACCGGGAGCGCCGACG
This sequence comes from Micrococcus sp. Mcc89, assembly GCF_024519795.1. Lineage (NCBI taxonomy): Bacteria > Bacillati > Actinomycetota > Actinomycetes > Micrococcales > Micrococcaceae > Micrococcus > Micrococcus sp. Mcc89. The sequence continues at coordinate 6,658 of NZ_JALJRI010000027.1, forward strand.
CCGCCATGACCGCGCCCGTGACCGCCGGGAAGCGGGGACCGGCGTCGCCCTGGCTCGAGGCCAGACCGTAGGACGCGGCCCCGATCAGCAGGGCGATGACGACGCCGGCCACGAGGCTGACGAGGATCAGTCGCCCGGACCCGCCGCCCAGACGGGCGGAGCGGCCCCAGCGGGGGCGGCGGTCGCGGGCGAGGTCGGTGGTGGTGTGCGGCGTGGTGGCCATGGCGGTCCCTCCGGGGCGGGGCCGGGGTTTGTCCCCGTCGTGTGAAGCAAGCTTGACAGTAAAGAGAGTTTGACGTCAAGTCTGCTTGACGGTGGCCCGACAGGGCGGCGGCGGAGCTGGGCCTCGCCATGGACGCCTCCACCGCCGCCCACGATGCTGGCCGCATGGCCTTCGAGGTGCACCCGCTCACCGCCGACCGCTTCGACGACTTCGCGCACGTCGTCAACCCGAACCGCCGCGCCACGCACTGCTGGTGCCTGTCCCCCCGGCTCTCAGCGCCGCAGAGGCACGCGCCCGGCGACCCCCGCGAGGACACCATGCGGGCGCTCGCTGCGGGGGAGCCTGCGCCCGGCGTCGTCGGTACTCGGACGGCGAGCCCGTCGCGTGGTGCAGCATCAGCCCGCGCAGCGCGATCCCGCGGCTCGTGATGCGACACATCCGCGGGTGACCCGGCCCTCCGCCGTCCGTCCGCCCGTCCGGCCAACGCGGGTTGACTTGTCGCGGGTCTGGGCGGTGAATACCCGTGACAAGTCAACCCGCCTTGCCCGGGGTGCCGCGCCCTTGGCTCGCGTGGAGTCGTCCCCGCCCGCCCCGGCCCGTTCCTGAGGAGCCGCCATGTCCCTCCGTCTCTCTCACACCACGTGGGACGCGCTGGACCCCCACGCCATCGCCGAGTTCTGGCGCGCGCTGCTCGGCTGGGAGGTCGACGAGCCTCACCTCTACCGCCCGGGGTCGGACGAGTGCTCACTCGTCGGCCCTGACGGGCAGGTCGTCCTCTTCTTCCGCGTCCCGGACGCCAAGCGCGTGAAGAACCGCGCCCACATGGACCTGCGCGCGGCCGCCGGCTCGACGCGCGACGCCGAGATCGAGCGGGCGCTCGCCCTCGGTGCCGCGATGGTCGACGACCGCCGCGTCGACCTCGGCTGGGCCGTCCTCGCCGACCCCGAGGGCAACGAGTTCTGCATCCTCGACGGCTGAGCCGACCCCACGACGGCCCGGCGTCTCCGCGGGGGAGTCGCCGGGCCGTCGGGGCGGACCGGGTACCGGGTGCCCGGGCCGTCCGCGGCGGCGGTGGTGTGGCGGGAGTGGTTCGTGGTCATGGGGCCCTCCTGTGGTCGATGCCCTGGGCCGGTGGCCCGGCCCGCCTCGGAGGCTCTGTGGGGGCCGTCCGACCGGACGTTGTGAAGCAAGCTTGACAGTCAAGTGACCTTGTCGTCAAGGGAGCTTGACGCCGGGGCCCGCGCGAACTCCTCCCACGTCGTGGGCGGGGTCAGCCCGAGCCAGGCAGGCTCGAGACGGAACCCGAGGGCCGCGTTCATCCGCAGGGACGCCGCGTTGGACTCGGCGCCGCCGGTTCCCCACTCGCGCCCACCGCGGGCATGGGTCGCCAGGACAGTCGCCGCCTTGACGGCCTTCGCCACGCCACGGTTCTCGTGCTCGGACGCGACCGCGGTGCGGTCGACCTCCCACCGGTCAGGGGAGCGGAACGTCAGGGTGAATCCGATGAGCACGCCTCCCTGGAAGGCCCCCACGGCGAGCCCCTCTGGGGTGGACAGTCGGGCCTCGAGGTCGTCCGGCAGCGGCTCGTGACGGGAGCCGTCGGTGTGCGGGAATCGGGGAGCCGCTTCCTCGTCGAGGGCGCGCAGGGCAGGCAGGTCGACGGCGGTCAGTCTCCGGACCTCGATTCCCCGCGCTTCGGCCACCGCGACGTGGCCACGGTAGGGCGCCAGGTCGGCGTCGTCGTCGAGGTGGAGGCGCGCGCCCCAGGAGCGGGAGCGCACGCTCCACCCGGCGTCGAGCAGCGCAGCGGCCTCGGCCGAGTCTTCGCGGTGCACGCGGGCTTCCGCCCGTGGGTCGGTCACGGGGGTGAGCATCGAGCACGGGATGTGCCCGGAGGCGGCCCCGCCCGGATAGACGTGCGGGAACTCGGCCGAGTGGGGATCGGAGGGGTGTCCCGGCTCGCGCCGCACCCGCAGGCCGGCCCCCGCCAGTTCGTCCTCGTCCAGGCCGACGACGAACGCGTCGGGCCGGTCTGGGTAGATCGCCGCGCCGACCATTCCCACCTGGGCGGCGTCGTCGGAGGCGTGGAGGAAGCCGACGTCGTCGATCGAGGCGCCGCGCGTCGACGCCGTGTAGCGGCCGGTGCGACGCGCGGCGGCCCAGTCCTCCGGGAGGGTGATGTGCAGGATCATGGCGCGAGGCTATCGGCCTCGGCGTCGACGCCACCCCTCCGGCTGCCCATCGCGGGTTGAGTTATCGGGGGTGCGCGGCGGCGGCACCCGCGACAACTCAACCAGCGTTGCAGGGCCGCCCCGGGGCGTGACGACGGCCCGGCGTCTCCGCGGGGGAGTCGCCGGGCCGTCGGGGGCGAGCCGGGTGCCGGGGTGCCCGGGCCGTCAGTCCTCCAGGAAGGCCTCGACGTCCGGGGTCACCGCGCGGGAGTCGATCAGCTGACGCTCAATCGCGTCGTGGGTGATCCGGTTGGCCTCGCGCACGGCGTCGGTGCGCATCGAGATCTTGATGTCGCCCTTGTGCGTCGGGGTCCCGGCCACCTGGACCGGCTGGGTCTCGAGCGGGAGCGGGACGGCGTCGCACAGCGACTTCTCGGCCGGCTGGGCGCCGGTCAGGAAGTAGTCACGGATGGGCGTGTCCACGCACTCGGTGCCGTACGGGAACAGGCCGTGGGTGCCCTCGTTGTCCACGGAGATCAGGGACGTGTTGCGCAGCACGCCGGCGGCGCGGTGGCCGCCCTCGTACGGGGTCGCCGCGTCCAGCTCGGACTGCACGATCACGGTGTTCGGGGCACCCTTGCCGCCGGGCTGGGAGGGCATGGAGGTCTGGGCGGGCCAGTACATGCACTCCGACGGGCCCATCAGCACACCGATCCACGGGGCCTTGCGACCGAGGTCGTCCACCCACGAGGTCCAGTATCCCTGCGAGGTGTTCCACTGGCCGTCCTGGCAGCGGATCGCCGAGAACGCGCCCTCGAAGGTGACGGCGTCACCGGCCTGGGTGGCGGCGACGAGCTGCTCGCGCTCGCCCACGGTCTCCAGGCCGCGGGCGGCGAAGCGGTCGAAGGAGTCGCGCTCCTCGGCCGGCAGCGACGCACGGGCCTCGGCCAGGATGCGCTCGATCTGGGTGCGCTGCCCCGCGGGGTCCGTGGCCGCGGCCTCGGACTCCATGATGCGGATGTAGGCGGCGATGACGGACCCGGCGTCGAGGTACTGGGACGTGTCGTACATGGCAGGCAGCAGGAACGAACCGGCGACGATCATGCCGAGCTGGGTGCGGGTGCCGCCCCCGTCCTCCCAGCGCTGCCGGATCTGCATCGGGTCGTCCCCGAGGCCGAAGATCTCGTCGTGCCGGGCCACGTAGGGGAGCATCGCGTCCTGGAACTGGCGGTCGCGGGAGCGCGGCTGCAGGTCCCAGGTGGTCTGGAGCCTGTCGCGGGAGATGTCGACGGCGGAGTCCAGCAGGAACCGGTGCGCGTGCTGGGGGAAGACGCGCTGGTACCAGCTGCCCAGCCAGGTGCCGTACGAGTAGCCGATGTAGGAGGTCTTCTCCTCGCCCAGGACGGCGCGGATGAAGTCCATGTCGTACACGGTCTGCTCGGTGGTGATGTAGGGGGTGAGCTCGTTCTCGAGGCACGCGTCGACCTGGGCCTTCGTGTCCTGCCACACGTCGTGCTCGGGGTTCGGCGTGTAGGTGCACTCCAGGGCGGTGGACTGGCCCACGCCGCGGGGGTCGAAGCCGATGAAGTCGTACTGCTCGGCGAGCTCCGGGGCGCGCTCGGCCATGGCGGGGCCCCAGGGCAGGCCGGAGCCGCCCGGGCCGCCGGGGTTCACCAGTGCGATGCCCTGGCGCTCCGGGTTGCCCTTCGAGGTCTCGGTCTTGGCCACGCGCAGGGTGATGGTGTGGCCGTCCTCGGGGTTCTTCCAGTCGCGGGGCACCGTGACGTCGGCGCACGCGGTGCCGGGGATCGCGTTGAACCGGGCGTTGAGGCGCTCGCTGCCGAAGTCGCAGGCATCCCAGTCCAGCGTCTGGCCCACGAGGTGCGGCGCGAGCGCGGCGGCGTCGTTGACCTTGTTGCCGCGCGTGGCGGAGAGGTCGTTGGAGCGGGCCTGACCCTGCGATGCGGACCCGTTGCCGTTGCCGTTGCCGTTGCCGGGCGCGGAGAGCGCGGGGGCGGCGGCCGTGACGGCGAGCGAGACGGCCGCGACGGCGGCGGCGAGCGTGGTGCGGCGGCGAGCTGGAACGGTTCTGGTCACGTCAGGTCCTCGAGTCGTTCGGTGCGGAGAGGGCCGGGGCGGTCACCGGATGACGCGAGTGATGCGCCTCACAGCCTGTAGAGCGGCCATCCTAATCATGGACGTGCGCTGGAAGTCCACTCGGCGTCCGGCCCGGTCCCAGGGGCCGCCCCCACGGCCTCGTCCAGCACCGCCAGCAGCCGCACCCGCAGCGCCTGCCCCCGCTCGGCGAACTCGCGCTGCCGCCGCGCGTACTCGGCACGCCCGGTCGGCTCCTCGATCCGCACGGCCGCGTAGCCGCCGCACCCGTCGGAGAGGTCGTCCACCCCGGTCAGGTCGTACGGCGAGGCCTCCATGTCCAGCCGGCGGATGTCCCACGCGAGGTCGAAGCAGTCCGCGAGCAGGCCCGAGGCGACCACCGGCACCAGCTTGTACGCCCACTTGTACAGGTCCATCCCCGCGTGCAGGCAGCCGGGCTGTTCCATCTCCCGCATCCCGGCGCGCGTGGGCAGGACGCCGTCGTCGCCCTCGTTGCGGTCGCGGGCCTCGGGCGCGAAGAACCGGAACGCGTCGAAGTGCGTGCACCGGATCCGCGAGCCCTCCACCACCGCGTCCGTCCCCTCGGCCCCGAGCCGCAGCGGCAGCTGGGAGTGCCGCACCCCGTGCACGTCCGAGCGGTATGCCATCGCCCACTCGTGCAGCCCGAAGCAGCCCAGGCGCGGCGTCCGCTCCACCGTGCGCGCGAGCAGGTCCCGCGTGAACGCCACCCCCGACGCGCGGTCGGCCAGCACCGCCGCCACGTCCACCAGCCAGCCGCCCACCGGGCGGCCGTCGACGACGGCGCCCGCCACCTCGCCGGCCTCGACGCGCCGGTAGTGCTTCCACTCGCCCCGGGGGGTCGTGCCCAGCTCGGCCGCCTCGGCACGGGCCGCGGCGCCGTCGTCGTCCGCGAGGAGGACCCCCGGCCCGGGGTGCCAGCGCTGCAGCGCGGCGGGGGAGTGCGTGTAGTAGCCGAAGAGGAAGTCCTGCACCGGGTGCTTCTCACCGCGCATCCGCAGGGCCACCAGCGGGTCCGTGCGTCGGGCGATGCGCTCGCGGTGCGCCCGCGCATGGGCCCGCCACACGTCGGCGGGCAGGACGACGACGGCGGTCGGCGGGGACGCGGAGGCGGTGCGTGGCTCGGGCATGGCCCCACCATCCTCCCCCGTGGCGCCCCTCGGGAGCGAGCGGGCCCACGTGATGCCGACGCGGGGAGCGCACTCCGGCGGCCCCAATTCGACGGTCCTGGACGTTGCCTGACAAAGATCTGGTCAAACGCCCTACCGGACGGTAGATTGCACGTGTCTCGCTGTGGTGCCCATCACATGGGTGCCGATCTCCCCGTCCCCCGGCGTCATCCCCGCCGGCGTGCCACGGGTGAGAGCTGGGCGGACCTTGATGAGAAAGGCGGAGGCAATGCCTCAGAACCCCACCCCTGCCCGGCGCCGTCGGGCCCTGGCCGCGGCCGTCGCCGGCGCGAGCCTCGTGGCCGCTCCCGCGCTCGCGGTGTCGGCCACCGCCGTCGAACTGCCCGACGGCAGCACCGTCTCCAGCCCGCAGGGCGAGGTGCAGGTGCAGCAGCAGTTCGAGGACGGCCGCTACTTCGTGGTCCTGAAGGACCAGCCGTCGGTGACCGCCCCCGAGGCCGGCGCCGTTCCGGGCGCCGCCCCGAAGGCGAAGTTCGACCCCTCGCACCCGCGCGTGAAGAACTACGAGGCCAAGCTCCAGCGCCAGCAGGCGAAGGTCGCGAAGACCCACGGCGCCAAGGCCGAGATCTCCTTCCAGCGCGCCGTGAACGCGTTCGTCGCCGAGCTGACCGCCGAGGAGGCCCAGGCGATCGCGAAGGACCCGGCCGTGCTCGGCGTCGCACCGGACGAGCAGGTGGCCCCGGACTACAGCTCCACCGAATTCCTCGGCCTGCCCGGCAAGAAGGGCACCTGGAAGTCCGTGTACGGCAAGGCCGAGAACGCGGGCAAGGGCGTGGTGGTCGGCGTCATCGACTCCGGCATCCACCCGGACAACCCGTTCATCGACGGTCAGCCCGTCCAGCCGCTCAAGGGCAAGGCCAAGGTCGGCGTGCCGTACCGCACCGCGGACGGCCAGATCGCCGTGCTCAAGGCGGACGGCACCACCGCCACGGCCGAGTGCGAGACCGGCCCGGACTTCCCGGCGTCGTCGTGCGACTCCAAGCTGATCGGCGCCTACGCCTTCTCCGACGACTTCGAGCGCTTCGTCCCGGTGGACGAGCGGGCCCCGGAGGAGCGCATCTCCCCGCTGGGCGTGTTCTCCCACGGCACCCACGTGGCCACCACCATCCTCGGCAACACCGGGGTGGAGCAGACCATCGACGGCGACTCCTTCGGCGAGGGCGCGGGCGTGGCCCCGGCCGCTCACCTGATCTCCTACAAGATCTGCTGGGAGGACACCGACCCGAACACCGGCGGCTGCTACACCTCCGCCTCCGTGGCCGCCATCGAGCAGGCCATCGAGAACAACGTGGACGTGCTGAACTACTCGATCTCCGGCTCCAACACCTCGATCGTGGACCCGGTGGCCATGGCCTTCAAGTCCGCCGCCGAGGCCGGCATCTTCGTGGCCGCCTCCGGCGGCAACTCCGGCCCCGGCCCGAACACCGTGAACCACGGCTCCCCGTGGCTGACCACCGTGGCCGCGGAGACGTTCTCCAACGAGCTCACCGCCACCGTGCAGTTCTCCGACGGCACGCAGCTCCGCGGCGCCTCCTCGGCCCGCACCGGCGTGGGCCCGGCCGAGGTCATCCACGCGTCCGAGGCCGCCGCCGGCGACGCCGAGGCCGCGCGTCTCTGCCTGCCCGGCGGGCTCACCGAGGAGGCCGCCGGCAAGATCGTGCTCTGCGAGCGCGGCGGGAACGCCCGCACCGAGAAGTCGCAGGTGGTGGAGGAGGCCGGCGGCGTCGGCATGATCCTCGTGAACACCCCGTCCGGCTCGCTGGACGCGGACATCCACGCGGTGCCGACCGTGCACATGAACGACAACGGCGTGATCGAGAAGGTGAAGTCCTCCGACCTCACCGCCACGATCGTCCCGGGCGACACCACCGGCCTGCCGGAGGACCCGCTGCCCCAGATCGCCGGCTTCTCCTCCCGCGGCCCGGCCAACGCCGTGAACCAGGAGCTCCTGAAGCCCGACCTCGCCGCCCCCGGCGTGAACGTGATCGCCGGTGTCTCCCCGCTGGACCCCGACTACCACGGCAACACGTTCGGCCTCATGTCCGGCACGTCCATGGCCTCGCCGAACCTGGCCGGCATGGCCACGCTGCTGATCGGCAAGTACCCGGCCTGGTCCCCGATGGCCGTGAAGTCCGCCCTCATGACCACCGCCGGCGACGTGTACAACGCCGACGGCACCGTGAACACGGACAACTTCGCCACGGGCGCCGGCTCCGCCGATCCGGCCGCCGCCGCCCGCCCGGGCCTGGTCTACGACTCCGGCAAGGAGCAGTGGGACGCGCTGCTGCGCGGCGACATCGCCGGTCGTGACGTGAACGTCCCGTCCCTGGCGATCCCCGACGTCGTCGGCTCGGCCACCGTGACCCGCACCGTGACCGCCCTGGAGAACGGCCGCTGGCGGTTCTCCGCGAACGTGCCCGGCTTCGAGGTGACCGCCTCCCCGGCCGTGCTGGACCTGAAGGCCGGCCAGTCCGCCGACGTCGAGCTGACCGTCACCCGCACCGACGCCGCGGTGAACACCTGGACCCACGGCTCCATGTCTTGGACCACCGCCAAGGGCAAGGCCGTCCCGGCGGTGACCTCCCCGGTCACCGTCAAGGCGAAGTCCGCGGCCGTCACCTCCGCCGTCGAGGGCTCGGGCGCCACCGGCTCCGCCAATGTGGAGATCACCCCCGGCGTGACCGGTGAGCTGACCCCGCAGGTCCTGGGCCTGGGCAGGGTGGACTCCACCGTGGCCGCCGCCACCGCGAGCAACTCGCTCGTGTCCAGCGCACTGGCCGTGTCCACGGTGACCGTGGAGGAGGGCACCCAGTCCCTGGTGGCCTCGATCAGCGCGGGCGCCGCCGGCGCCGACTGGGACCTGTACGTGATCACCCCCGAGGGCAAGCAGCTCTCCCGGGCGACCGCGGACGAGTCCGAGACGCTGACGATCGCCAACCCCACCCCGGGTGCCTACACCGTGGTGGGCCACCTGTACGCGGCCAACGGCGGCAAGGACACCGGCACCCTCGAGACGCTCAAGCTGCGCGAGGACGCGGGCAACCTCACCGTCTCCCCGAACCCGGTCCCCGTGACCTCGGGCAAGGCCACCGAGGCGACCCTCTCCTGGTCCGGCCTGACCTCGGGCACCTGGAAGGGCCTCGTCACCTGGGACGCGGGCATCACGACCGACGTGACCGTCCAGGTCCCGTGACCGCCCACCCCCTCCGTCCTCGCTGACGGAACGGGAGGAACCGCCCGCACGACGCCGGCCCCGCACCTTCACGCTGAAGGTGCGGGGCCGGCGTCGTGGTGGGCGGGGGAGGGTGGAAGCGCCCCGCCCCCTCGCTTTCGAACGTGGGATAGGCCCTATCTCACGTTCGAAAGCGTCCATTCGCCCCATTTCACGTTCGAAAGTCGCCCGGGCGGTGGGGCAGCGGCGGGTGCGGCGTCAGCGGCCGGTGCCGCCGTAGACCGTGGCCTCCTCCTCGGCGTCGAGGCCGAAGGCGGCGTGCACGGCGCGGACGGCGTCGTCGAGCTTGCTCTCGGCGGTGACCACGGAGATGCGGATCTCCGAGGTGGAGATGAGGTCCACGTTCACGCCGGCGTCGGCGAGGGCCTTGAAGAAGGTGGCGGAGACGCCCGGGTTGGAGCGCATGCCCGCGCCGATCAGCGAGAGCTTGCCGATCTCCGGGTCCGAGACGATGTCCTGGAAGCCGATCCGGTCCTGGGCGGCGCGCAGGGCGGCCATGGCGTCCTTGCCCTCCACGATCGGCAGGGTGAAGGAGATGTCCGTGCGACCCGAGCCCTCGCGGGAGATGTTCTGCACGATCATGTCGATGTTCACGTTGGACACGGCGATCACGCGGAAGATCTCGGCGGCCTTGCCGGGCACGTCGGGGACGCCGACGATCGTGACCTTGCCCTCGGAGCGGTCGTGGGCGACGCCGGAGACGATGGGCTGTTCCATGGGAGCGCCTTCCTGAAGGGTGATGGTGTCGTTCGGGTCGGGCATGATCCAGGTGCCCTCGTGGTCGGAGAAGGAGGAGCGCACGTGCAGCGGTACGCCGAAGCGGCGCGCGTACTCCACGGAGCGCAGGTGCAGCACCTTGGATCCGGAGGCCGCCATCTCGAGGGTCTCCTCGGAGGAGAGCTCGGTGAGCTTGCGGGCGGTCGGCACGACGCGCGGGTCGGCCGAGTAGACGCCGTCCACGTCCGTGTAGATCTCGCACACGTCCGCGCCGAGCGCGGCGGCGAGGGCGACGGCGGTGGTGTCCGAACCGCCGCGGCCCATGGTGGTGATGTCCTTGGACTCGGGGCTCATGCCCTGGAACCCGGCCACGATGGCCACGCGGCCGGCGTCGAGGGCCTCCTGCACGCGGTGGGGGTTGACCTTGACGATCCGGGCCCGGCCGTACGAGGTGTCCGTCAGCATGCCGGCCTGCGAGCCGGTGTAGGAGCGGGCCTCGAGGCCCTCGGCGTGGATCGCCATCGCCAGCAGGGACATGGAGATGCGCTCGCCGGCCGAGAGCAGGATGTCCATCTCGCGTGCGGGCGCGTCCTGCGTGAGCTCGGCGGCGAGGTCGAGCAGCTCGTCCGTGGTGTCGCCCATGGCCGAGACGACCACGCACACGCGGTTCCCGGCGCGCACCGTGTCCGCGATGCGGCGGGCCACGCGCTGGATGCCGGCGGCGTCGGCCACGGAGGAGCCGCCGAACTTCTGGACGATGAGACTCATGGGTCGCTCCGGACGGGGTCGAGGGTCGGTTCGGGCCAAGTCTAGGGGCGCACTCTCGCGCGGGTCCGCCAGGTGAACCCCTGTTCCGGATGCTGGACCCGGCGCCCGCGGCCGGTCAGGACGACGGCGCCCGCGGCCCCGCCTGCGGCCCCGGTCGGGCTCGGATCGGCGCCGGGATCATCCCCCGGGTGGATCCGCGTCCGAGCACGGCCCGGCAAGGATGGGGCCATGACCGCTCCAGCACCCCCGCCCGCCTCACCCGTCCTGGGGGCGGCCGCCCACGACGGGATCGTGGCCCACGGCCTCGCCCGCTCGTTCGGCGCCGTCCATGCGGTGCGGGACGTCTCCCTCACCGTGCCCGCCGGCTCCGTGACGGCCCTCGTCGGCCCGAACGGCTCGGGCAAGACCACGCTCCTGCTCATCTTGGCCACCCTGCTGCGCCCGGACGCCGGCGCCGTGTCCGTGGCCGGGGTGGACGCGGTGCGCGAGCCCGTCGAGGCCCGGCGGCGGCTCGGCTGGATGCCCGACACCCTGGGCGTGTGGGAGGAGCTGACCTGCCACGACATCCTCGCCAGCCTGGGCCGGCTCTACGGCATGGGGAAGGCGGAGGCGTCGGCGCGCGCGGACGAGCAGCTCGCGTGGGTCGAGCTCACGGAGTTCGCCCACCGGCCCGCCCGCGTGCTCTCCCGCGGCCAGCAGCAGCGCCTGTCCCTGGCTCGGGCCACCGTGCATCGGCCCTCCGTCCTGCTCCTGGACGAACCCGCCAACGGCCTCGACCCGGCCGCCCGCATCCGGTTGCGGGACGACCTGCGCGCCATGGCCGCAGCCGGCACCGCCGTGCTCGTCTCCTCCCACGTGCTCGCCGAGCTCGAGGAGATGTCCGATCGCGCCGTGTTCCTCCGTGAGGGCGCCACGGTGGCCACCCAGGAGTTCCGCGCCGCCGACGGCCTCGCCCGCCCCTACCGGATCGCCGGGCCCGACCCGACGGCCCGGGACACCCTCGTCCGCGCCCTCGAGACCCGCGGCCTGACCGTCACCGCGGCCACCGGCGCCGGCGCGGGCCAGCGCCGGGACGGCGTCGTGGTGCAGCTGCGGGGTGAGGCCGCCGCGGCCGCGCTGCTCGCGGACCTCGTGCGCGAGGGTGTGCTCGTCAGCCACTTCGCCCCGGAGGGCTCCCGCCTCGAGAACGCCTACCTGGGCCTCCATCTGGAGGGCCCCCGCACCGAAGGAGACCGGCCGTGAGCACCGCCGTCGCGACCTCGATCCACGACCGCCGCCCGCCGCAGCCGCAGCCAGGGGGACGCCTCGGTGCGGCCCAGGCCGTGGCCACCGTGGTGGGCATGGAACTGCGTCAGCGGCTGCGCTCGCGCGGCTGGTACGTGCTGTTGGGCGTCTTCTTCGTGGTGGTGGGGGCGGTGACCCTCGGCGCCCTCGGGCTGCGAAGCCTGGGCGTGACGGAGATGGAGGCGTCCGGCCTGGAGCCGGAGCTGGCGGAGCAGCAGATGCGCGCCCTGGGGCGGACGCTCTTCGACGGCGTCCTGCTCTTCGTTCTCACCCTCTCGCTGCTGGTCTCGCCCGCCCTGGCGGCCAACGCGATCTCGGGCGACCGTGCCGGCGGCACGCTGGCCATCACCCAGGTCACGCTGCTGCGGACCGGGCACCTGATGGCGGGCAAGTGGCTGGCCGCGTGGATCGCCTCCGCCGCGTTCCTCGCGGCGGCGCTGCCGTGGCTGGCGGTCGCGGCCGTGGTGGGGCGCGTGTCCCCGTGGGCCGTGCTGGTGGGGCTCGTGATGATCCTCGTGGAGTTCGGCATGATCGCGGGGATCGGCGTGGCCGTCTCGGCGATCGCCGGGCGCACGCTGTTCGCCGTCGTGGTGACGTACCTGATCGTGGCGGCGCTGACGATCGGCACCCTGGTGGCCTTCGGGCTGTCCCTGCAGTTCCTGCAGACCGAGGTGCGGGCCAACGACGCCGAGTTCGGCTCCATGACGGCGGAGCCGTTCACCGAGGCGGAGCTCGAGAAGATGACCCCGGAGGAGGCGGAGCAGGCCTGGGCCGAGTGGGAGGCGGCGCACCCGGAGCTGTTCGACGGGATCGCCGACCGGTGCGTCGGCCCGGTGACCACCCGGACGATCCCCGACCCGCGGCGCAGCGGATGGCTGCTCGCGGCGAACCCCTACGCCGTCCTCGCGGATGCGTCCCCCTGGGAGGGCGGGCTCGTCGAGGACGGGACCTGGGCGGAGCCCGGGCCGCTCAACCTGCTGTCCGTGGGCCTGCGCTGGACCCAGCGTGACCCCGTCCGGGACGTCGAGTGCCTCGACGGCGAGCTGCGCGGTCTCGACCAGAGCGGCGTGCCGGACCGGCAGGGCACCTGGCCGGTGTGGCCGCTCGGCCTGGCGATGCAGGGTGTGCTGGTGGCCGGGCTGGGCTGGTGGGGCCACCGTCGCCTGGACACCCCGGCCGGGCGGCTGCCCGCCGGCACGCGCGTGGCCTGAGCCGGGCCGGCGTCGGGCGGGGCCTGCTCGACGCCGGCCCGTGTCAGCCGCTGATCAGGCGGCGGCCCTCGAAGGCGCGGCCGAGGGTGACCTCGTCCGCGTACTCGAGATCCCCGCCGACGGGCAGACCGGAGGCCAGACGCGTGACGCGGATGCCCGTGGCGCCGAGGAGCCGGCCGAGGTAGGTGGCCGTGGCCTCGCCCTCGAGGTTGGGATCCGTGGCGAGGATGACCTCCTGCACGGCCTCGTCCTGCAGCCGGGTGAGCAGCTCGCGGACGTGCAGCTGCTCGGGGCCGATGCCGGCGATCGGGTTGATGGCCCCGCCGAGCACGTGGTAGCGGCCCTGGAAGGCGCGGGTGCGCTCCATGGCCATGACGTCCTGCGACTCCTCGACGACGCAGATCTGGGAGCGGTCCCGGCGTTCATCCCGGCAGAGCGAGCACACCTCGTCCTCGGAGACGTTGAAGCAGACCGAGCACAGCCGCACCCTGTCCTTGACCGTGCGGATGGCGTCCGCGAGCCGCAGCATGTCCTCCCGGTCCGCCTCCAGCATGTGGAAGGCGATGCGCTGGGCGGACTTCGGCCCGATGCCCGGCAGGCGGCCGAGCTCGTCGATCAGGTCCTGCACCGCGCCCTGGTACATCCGTCTCCCTCGTCCGATGGTGCGTCTCGTGGGGCGTGCGCCCCGACGCGGCGCCGTGGTCCGGCGCCGCGTCCATCATGCCCGCGGCCCCGGACGGCGTACGGGCGCGTTCGCCTCAGGCGTCGTTGGGGCGTTCCTCGAGCAGGCGGCCGCCGAGCACCCGTTCGACGACGGCCCGGCCCACGAGGCCCGAGTCCTCGAGTGGGACGTCGTCGTCGCTGGCGACCTCGTCCTCCCACCCCACCCCGGACGTCGCCGGGGCGGCGGGGCCGGTGTCGGCGGGCCGGGTCGGGCCGCGGCCCTGGGCGGCCTCGCGGGCGGCGCGGATGGCCGCGGCCCGCGCGTCCAACGACGGCAGCGCCGAGGCTCCCCCGGCGGGCTCGACGTCGGCGGGGCGCGCCCCGAGCGAGGCCGCGCTCGGCCGGCCCCCGGCGGGGGAGCCCGGCGAGGCGTCCGGGTCGGGGCCACCGGGAGCGCCGGGGCCGCCGCCCGTCCCGCCGCCGCCGCTCGAGCCCGCGTTTACCGGAGGCTCGAGGGGCCCACCGGCCCGCAGCCGCTCCATGAGCCGCGGGTACATGCTCGCCGGATGGCCCGAACCCGGGAAGTCCGAACCGGTCGGGCCGGCAGCCGCGCGCGGCGCGGCGTCTGCGTCGTCGGCGGGCACGCCCGGGTCAGGGGTCGCGTCGGCCGTGGGCGAGCCCGTGGGGCGCCGCTCCTCGTCCGAGGACGGGCCGGCGCCCGAGGCGGCCGGGTGGAGATCGCGTCGCTCCGTGGCCGCTGCGTCGTCGTCCGGGGCGGGCGACGGCGTGGCAGGCCGGGCGGAGTCACCGTCCGCGGCCGCGCCCGCGCCGTCGTCGAAGCCGGCGGGACGGGTCGCGCCGAAGCGCTTCGCGAACTCGGCGCGCAGCTCCGCCTCCGGACGGGCGAACACGGGGATCGAGTGCTCCTCCTCGCGGACCAGCGGCCCCGGGTCGTAGGCCCGACGGACCTCCTCGGCGCTCGGCTCGCTCTCGCCGGGGGTCGGGGCGTCGGGCTGGACCGGGGAGTCCTGGCCGGCGTCCGGCGCGGCGCCGCCGGGGGCCGGTGCGGCCTGCGGCGGCGCGCCCCAGTCCTCGACCGACGGCACGGGGCCGTCCCAGCCGGCGGCGCCGACGGGCCGCTCCTCGGCGTCCCGGGCCGGCGGGGTCCAGCCCTCGGGGCCGTCCGAGTCGTCCTGCTCCGCGTCCGGGTCGAACGCGGGCAGCGAGTCCCACGGGTCCTCCTCGGGCGGGGGAGCGTCGTCCCAGGCGGGCGGCTCCTCGTCCGGGCCGCCCCAGCCGTCCGCCGGCGGGGCGGGGGCGGGCGTCGTCGACGACGTCGGCGCCGGCCCCCAGGAGGTGGCGGGAGCCGCGGGCGTCCAGGCGGGGGACGGCTCCGGCGTCTGACGCTGCTGCGTGGCCCGGGGCGGAGCGGCCGGCGGCGCCGGATCGTCCTCCGCGGTGGAGGGTGCGGCGGAGCGCGGCGGGGTGGGGCGGGAGGACTCCGGCTCGCGTGGGGCCTGCCCCGGTGCCGGAGCGGGCCGGTTCGGCTGCGCCGTCGGTCGGTCGGGCCGGCCCTGCTGCGGGGCCGGACGCTCAGGCCGGTCCGTCCGCGCCGGGCCGGCCGGGCGAGCGCCGGACTGTGCGCGGGCGTCCCCGGTCGGCGCGTCCCCACCGAGGATCAGATCGAGCCGCGGGCGGATGCCGAGCACCTGGTGGACGGCCTCGCCGAGCACGCGGTCACCGCCCCGGCCGAGCAGCGACTGGCGGGGCCCGTCCTGCTGGAAGCCGATCGTCAGCAACGAGCCGTCGTAGCCCGCGACGCTCGCGTTGTCCTTCACCAGCATCCACACCAGGCGTGAGGCGTCCTCGAGGGCCGTGAGGATGTCCGGCCAGGCCCGGCGGATCATCTCCACCTGGCTCGCCGCCGGGGCGGGCGTGGGGCTCGACGGCGCGGCCGTCTCCTCCGGCCCGTGGGCGGGGGCCGGCGCGGCACCGGTGCGCTCCTGGGCCTGGGACCGGCCCTCGGGCTCGGGCCGGCCCTCAGGCTCGGCGCGGCTCCCGGCCTCCGGGCGGCGCGTGTCCCCGGAACGGGCCCCGACCTCAGCCGGTTCGGGCCGCTTGGGCTGCGGCGGCTGCTGCGGACGCTCGGACCCCGTGGCCCCGGCGGCGGCGTCCCCCTCCGGCGCCTCTGCCGCGGACTGCGGGGCAGGCGGCGTCCAGCGCTCCGGCGGGGCGGTGGACGCGGTCGGCGCGGGCTCCTCCGGCCGCCGCATGGCGGCCCGGGCGAGCGCGGCACCGGTCAGAGTGCCGGAGCCCTCCGCGTTCTCGGCCGATCCGCCGCCGTCCGCGGCGGGCGTGCCGGACCGGGCCGGCGTCGTCGTGCCCTCCGGGGCGCCGTCCTCGACGGGCGCGGCGCCACCGAGCTCCAGGCGCCGTTCGAGGGCCTCGAGGCGGGCGGCCAGGCCGCGGTGCGTCTCGTCCGAGGCAGGCAGCAGCAGGCGCGCCATGAGCAGCTCGAGGTGCAGGCGGGGACTGGTGGCCCCCACCATGTCCGTCAGCGCGAGGTTGGTGACGTCCGCGAGGCGGGAGAGCTCCGCGCGGGAGAGCTGCGCGGCCTGCGCCGACAGACGCCGCACCTGGTCCTCCGGCATGCCGTGCAGGATCGCCCCGGCCTCCTCCGGCAGGGCACGGGCGATCACGAGGTCGCGGAAGCGGTCCAGCAGGTCCTCGACGAAGCGGCGCGGGTCCTGGCCGGACTGCACCACGCGGTCCACCACGCGGAATACGGTGGGGGTGTCGTCCGCGGCGACGGCGTCGATCACGTCGTCCAGCAGGGCTTCCGGGGTGAAGCCGAGCAGGCTCACCGCGAGCTCGTAGGAGACCTGGCCCTCCTGGGCACCCGCGATCAGCTGGTCCAGCACGGAGAGCGTGTCACGCACCGAGCCCGTGCCGGCGCGCACCACGAGCGGCAGCACGCCCTTCTCCACGGACACGCCCTCCTCCGCGCACAGCTGCTCGAGGTAGGCGATGAGCGGCTCCGGCGGCACGAGCCGGAACGGGTAGTGGTGGGTGCGGGAGCGGATGGTCCCGATGACCTTCTCCGGCTCCGTGGTGGCGAAGATGAACTTCAGGTGCTCCGGCGGCTCCTCCACGATCTTGAGCAGCGCGTTGAAGCCCGCCGCGGTGACCATGTGCGCCTCGTCGATGATGAGGATCTTGTAGCGGTCCCGGACCGGGGCGAACGTGGCCCGCTCGCGCAGGCCGCGGGCGTCCTCCACACCGCCGTGCGAGGCCGCGTCGATCTCCAGCACGTCCAGCGAGCCCGGCCCGCCGGTGGCCAGGTCCCGGCACGAGTCGCACTCGCCGCACGGCGTGGGCGTGGGGCCTTGGGCGCAGTTCAGGCAGCGCGCGAGGATGCGGGCGGACGTGGTCTTGCCGCAGCCGCGCGGGCCGGAGAAGAGGTAGGCGTGGTTCACGCGGTCCTTCGCCAGTGCGGTGCGCAGCGGGACCGTGACATGGTCCTGCCCGATCACGTCCTCGAAACGGTCCGGGCGGTAGCGGCGGTACAGGGCGGTGCTCACCCTCGAAAGCCTATCCGGCGGGCGGACGGGCTAAGGGAGCCGGGGAATGCGCCCACCCACCGGCCCGTTCCCTGGCCCATGACCACCACGCACATGCACACCGACGCCGAGGACACGATCCACCCCACGCAGCCGGCCCCGGACGCGGGACCGCTGAGTCAGGCCGAGATCGACCGCCTCTTCGCGGACCGCCACACGACGCAGCTCTTCTCGGACGAGCCCGTCGACCTCGCGCTGATCGAGCGGGCCTACGCGGACCTCCGCTGGGCGCCGACCGCCATGAACAACCAGCCGCTGCGGCTCGACGTCGTGGACAGCCCCGAGGCCCGCGCCCGCCTGGCTCCGCTGATGATCGAGTTCAACCGGGAGAAGACGGAGCGCGCCCCGCTCACGCTGATCGCCTCCTACGACCTCGACTGGCACCGCCACATGGGCCACCTCGCCCCGTTCCGGGAGGGCTTCGAGGAGGATGCCGAGGGCAAGCCGGGCATGCGCGAGGGGATGGGCCGTACGAACGCGCTCATCCAGGTGGGCTACCTGCTCGTGGCCCTGCGCGCGCACGGGCTCGAGGTCGGCCCCATGGCCGGGTTCGACGCTGCCGCCGTGGACGCCGAGTTCCATGCGGACCGTGCGTGGAAGTCCCTCCTGGTGATCAACGTGGGCCACGCCGCCGCAGACGACGAGAAGGCGCAGCAGCCCCGCCAGGGCCGCCTCGACTTCGACCAGGCCGCCCAGGTCCTCTGACCGGGGCCGGGCCTGCGGCGGACCAGGGCGCCGGCCCGCTCAGAGCCCGGTGAACACCCACGGATCACGCGGCAGGGCGGCCGGGTCGAACGCGGGCACGGCGGCCGCCAGCGGTCCCGCGGGCAGGCCGAGGGACTCCAGCAGCCGGTCCCGCACCCGCTCGGGGGTCCACGCCGGGTCCTGCGCGGCGAGGTCCTCGAGGGTCACGGCGCCGTCCCGCTTGGCCAGCCGCCGCCCCTCCGCGTTCAGCACGAGCGGCACGTGCAGGTACTCCACCGCAGGCGTCGGCTCCCCGCGCGCGGCACACAGCGCCCCGGCCAGCCAGCGCTGGCGCGGGGCCGAGTCGAGCAGGTCGTCCCCGCGGACCACCTGGTCCACGCCCTGCGCCAGGTCGTCCACGACGACGGCCAGGTTGTACGCGTACGCCCCGTCGTTCCGTCGCAGCACCAGGTCGTCGACCAGGCCCGTGACCTCGCCGTGCAGCACGTCCACGGCGGTGGCGCGGGGGATCTCGCCCGCCGGCAGGCCAGCGACCTTCGCCGCGTCGATCCGCAGGGCGGCGGGGCGCACCCGCCGTCGCTCGGCCCGCTCGGCCTCGGTCAGGCCACGGCAGGTGCCCGGATAGAAGCCGGGCGGACGCAGCGGCACGGCGCCGCCGGAGGCGGGGGCGCCGTCGTCGGGTCTGGGGTGCGGGGCCGACGTCGCCTCGGCGATGTCCTTGCGCGAGCAGAAGCACTCGTAGACCGCGTCCGTGCCGTGCGCGGCGCGCAGGGCGGCCACGGCGGCGTCGTACAGGGCGGTGCGCTCGGACTGGCGCACCGGCTCGGCGTCCCAATCCAGCCCGACGGCGGCCAGGTCCGCCCGCTGCCCGGCCTCGGCCCCGGAGCGGACGCGGTCCAGGTCCTCGACCCGCAGCAGGAAGGCGCGGTCCGTGGCGCGCGCGGCGAGCCACGCGACGAGCGCAGTGCGCAGGTTGCCCAGGTGCAGGGCTCCCGTGGGGGAGGGGGCGTAGCGTCCGGCGGGCATGGGATCTCCTGGGGAAAGTGAAGACCCCTCACGCACCTGCCAGAGCCCACCTACCCTTGCTACCTTCCGGTCCTGGGGGAGTTCAGCGAGATGACACCACGTGAGGGGCCGCCCACGACTCTACCAGGGTGGCGGTGGGCGGGGCGATTCGGGCCACGGTGAGACCCGGACCGGGCCCTCGCCTCCCGCGGGGGATTGGCGCGGCCCAGGACGATCTGGTTATGATGGAGCCTGCCCTCGCGCGGTCCGCCGCATGAGGGCGCACCAAGGAGGATTCGCCTAGCGGCCTATGGCGCACGCCTGGAACGCGTGTTGGGTTAACAGCCCTCGGGGGTTCAAATCCCCCATCCTCCGCGGGCAAGCCCCGGGACCCCAGTGGTTCCGGGGCTTTTCGCATGTCGGGGACCGCCGTCGACGGGGGAGGGCGCGCCCGGACTCCTCATCCGCCCCGCTGGATGCGAGACGCGGGTCACATTTGCGCGTATCCTTCTCCCCAGTCGTCCGGGACCGCCGGCGGCCGCCGCTCGGAGCTCGCACCGCACCGGCCATCCCCACCCGATCTGGAGACCCCATGTCCTTCGCAGATCTCATCACCGCCGTGAACGACGTCATCTGGTCCCCGGCCCTGATCTGGCTCTGCCTGATCGTCGGCCTCTACTTCACCATCCGGACCATGTTCCTGCAGTTCGTGAACATCCCGGACATGGTGAAGCAGCTCCGCGAGGGCCAGGACTCCGCGGACGGCACCTCGTCCCTCCAGTCCCTCATGATGTCGCTCGCCGGCCGCGTCGGCATGGGCAACATCGGCGGCGTCGCCACAGCCATCGCGTTCGGCGGCCCCGGTGCCGTGTTCTGGATGTGGGTCATGGCCCTGCTCGGCGCCGCCACGTCCTTCATCGAGTCCACGCTCGGCCAGATCTACAAGGAGCGCGACCCGGACACCGGCGAGTACCGCGGCGGCCCGGCGTACTACTTCGAGAAGGCCTACAAGCACACGGCCGCCGCCCCCGCGTTCAAGGTGTACGCCATCCTGTTCGCCGTCGTCACCGTCTTCGCCACCAGCTACTTCCTGCCGGGCGTGCAGGCCAACGGCGTGGCCGCGGCCGTGGGCGAGGCGTGGGCCGTGCCCGCCTGGGTCGTGGCCCTGGCCATGGTCATCCTGCTGGCCTTCATCGTCCTGGGCGGCGTGAAGCGCATCGCGACGTTCGCCGTCTACGTGGTGCCCGTGATGGCCGTGCTGTACATCATCCTCGCGCTGATCGTGCTGTTCCTGAACTTCGACCAGATCCCCGAGGTCTTCGGCTCCATCTTCGCCAGCGCGTTCGGCGTGCACGCCGTGTTCGGCGCGATCCTCGGCCTCGCCATCCAGTGGGGCGTGAAGCGCGGCGTCTACTCCAACGAGGCCGGCCAGGGCACGGGCCCGCACGCCGCCGCGGCCGCCGAGGTCTCGCACCCGGCAAAGCAGGGCTTCGTGCAGGCGTTCGCCGTGTACATCGACACGCTCTTCGTCTGCTCGGCCACCGCGTTCATCATCATCTCCACGGGCGCCTACCGGGTGTACTCGGACGGGTCCGGCTCCGGCCTGCTGTTCGAGGGCATCGTCTCGCCGACGGCCTCCGAGGGCCCGGCCTTCGTCCAGACCGGCTTCGACGCCATGTTCTCCGGCTTCGGCCCCACGTTCGTGGCCGTGGCGCTGGCGTTCTTCGCCTTCACCACGATCGTGGCGTACTACTACATGGCCGAGGTCAACATCGTGTTCCTCACGCGCAACCTGCGCAACGGCATGGTCCGCCGCGTCGCGCTGCGCTTCCTGCAGGCCCTGATCCTCGTGTCGGTGGCCTACGGCGCCGTCGCCACCACGGGTGCGGCCTGGGGCCTCGGCGACATCGGCGTGGGCTCCATGGCCTGGCTGAACATCCTCGGCATCCTGGTGCTGCAGGGCCCGGCCCTCCAGGCCCTCAAGGACTACCGCGCACAGAAGCGCCAGGGTCTCGACCCGCAGTTCGACCCGCGCCCGCTCGGCATCCGCAACGCGGACTTCTGGGAGCACCGCGCCGACGGCCTGATCACCCAGGGCGTCGCCGGCACGGCCGAGCACCCGATCGTCGCCGAGGGCGGCGCCCACCGCGCCTGACCTACCGGCGGGGCTGGGCTCTCCCCGCCCCACCACGACGACGGCCCGGACGCCGCCAGCGTCCGGGGCGTCGTCGTGCGCGGCAGGTCAGAAGAGCTGGCGCAGGTTCGCCTTCGCGAGGTCGAGCAGCTTGGTGCCCTTGCCGTCCAGGACGGTGCGCATGGCGTAGAGCGCGAAGCCCTTGGCTTGCTCGAACTCGATGCTCGGCGGGATCGTCAGCTCCTGACGCTCGGTCTTGACGACCAGCAGCGCCGGCCCGTCGTGGGCGAGGAACTCGCGCATCACCGCGGGCAGGTCCGTCGTGTGGTCCGCGCGGAAGCCCTTGATGCCGATCGCCTCCGCGATCGCCGCGAAGTCCGGGTTCTCCAGGCTCGTCCCGTAGGGGACGAACCCGGCGGCCATCATCTCGAGCTCCACGAAGTTCAGCGAGTCGTTGTCGAACACGAGCGTCTTCACGGGCAGGCCGTTCTGCACGAACGACATCAGCTCGCCGAGCATCATGGCCAGCCCGCCGTCGCCGGCCATCGCCACCACCTGGCGGGTGGGGTCGACCGCCTGGGCGCCGACCGCCTGGGTGACCGCGTTGGCCATGGAGCCGTGGGACAGGGAGCCGATGATCCGGCGGCGCCCGTTCATCGTCAGGTACCGGGAAGCCCAGATCACGGGGGAGCCGACGTCGGGCAGGAACACCACGTCGTCGTCGGCCAGCTCGTCGAGGAGGCGGGCCACGTACTGCGGATGCACGCGTCCGCGTCCCGGGGAGGCCAGCTGGTCGAGGTCCTTGCGGGTCTTGGCGTAGTGCTTGAGCGCCTTGTCCAGGAACGCCGACGACGAGTTCCCGCGCAGCAGCGGCAGCAGGGCCTGGGCCGTCTCCTTCACGCCGCCCACGAGCGGCACGTCCACGGCCACCCGTCGGCCGATCTGCTCGCCGCGCACGTCCACCTGGATGACCGTGGCGTCCTCGGGGTAGAACTGCCGGTACGGCAGGGAGGAGCCGAGGATCAGCAGCGTCTCGGCCTCCTTGAGCGCGTGGTAGCCGGAGGCGAAGCCGAGCAGGCCGGTCAAGCCGACGTCATACGGGTTGTCGTACTCGATCCGGTCCTTGCCGCGCAGCGCGTGGACGATCGGGGCCTGCAGGCGCTCCGCCAGGGCCACGACCTCGTCGTGGGCGCCGGCCGCACCCGCGCCGGCCAGGATGGTGATCCGCTTGGACGAGTCCAGGGCCTCGGCGGCCTCGCGCAGCACGGAGTCCGCCGGGATGACGCGGGACGGCGTGTGACGGATCACCTCGGGCTTCGCGGAGAGCTCGGTGAGGGCCACGTCGCCCGGGATCACGAGCACGGCCACGCCCCGCTGCTCGACGGCGGCCCGCATCGCGGTGCGCAGCATGCGGGGCATCTGGTCCGCCGAGGAGACGTGCTCCACGTAGACGGAGCACTCGCGGAACAGGTCCTGCGGGTGGGTCTCCTGGAAGTAGCCCGAGCCGATCTCCTCCGAGGGGATGTGCGCGGCGATCGCGAGCACCGGAGTGCGCGAGCGCTGCGCGTCGAACAGGCCGTTGATCAGGTGGAGGTTGCCCGGACCGCACGAGCCCACGCAGACCGCGAGCTCGTCCGTGAGCTGGGACTCGGCGGAGGCGGCGAAGGCCGCGGTCTCCTCGTGCCGGGTGTGCACCCACTGGATGCCGCCGTGGGAGCGCAGGGCCTCGGTCAGCCCGTTGAGGGAGTCCCCGGGCACGCCGTACATGCGGCGCACGCCCGAGGCGTGGAGGGTCTCGACGATGTTCTGGGCGACGGTGGCCACGGTGGAACCTCTCTCTGGTCGGGAGGCGCCCGGGCCGGTTCGGCAGGGGCGCGGCATTCCCTTCCACGCTAGGGGTCGAGGTCCAGGCCCGGGGAGGGTCGGCCGCCCGCAGAGGGGGCGTCCGGCCTGGTCAGCGCAACAGGTCGCGCTCCACCCAGCGCAGCAGGGACTCGCCCGCCCGCTCGTGGACGTCGTCGGCGTCGCCGATGCCGCGTTCGGCGAGGATCGCCGCCGTCACCACGCCGTAGGGCTTCTCGGGGACGCCGTCGGCGGGCCGCACGTCCATGTGCTCCACGGCGAGTCCGCGCTCGTGCAGCCGGTCGGCCATGGCGTAGTCGCTGCGCGAGTCGCCCGCGGTGAGCCAGCGTTCGGGCACCGGGGTGCCCGCCTCCGCCAGCAGGTCGAAGCAGCGCTCGACGCCCAGGTCCTTGCCGGAGGAGCGGTGCTCGACGTCCACCGAGATCACCGAGGGGGCCACGCGCACCTCCTCGGCGAGTCCGCGCTCGGCGAGCAGATCCTCGACGCGCGCGGCGACGTCGTCGCGCACCCGCTCGTACTCCGTCTGGTCCGCGCCCACTGTCTTCTCGAGGGAGACCATGGCCAGCTTGGTGTGGTCCGTGAACTGCAGGTCCCCGGCGCGCTCATCGTTGAGGGCCCAGATTGCATCACGGGTGTCCGCGTCGATGGCCATGTCCGGGTCGGTGCGGAGCCAGTCCGGGGCGGTGCCGTCCACGGTGACGTCGGGCAGGTCCCCGGAGGGCACCGCGGAGAACGGGAACCACACGGCGCCCTTCTCGCAGATCGCGTGGAAGGGAGCGTCGTCCGGGAGGCCCGCGTCGCGCAGCGGGGCGATCAGGTTGTGCAGGAGGAAGTCCGTGGAGCGGCCCGTGTTGAAGCCGACCGGCACCCCGCGCCTCGCGAGGCGGACGAGCACGTCGATGATCCCCTCCGGCACGGTCCGGGTCTCGGTGGAGGCCACGGGGGCGTCCACGTCCAGCAGGAGTCCTATCGGGGAGGAAGTGCGCATGCCCCCACCCTAGGCCGCGGTGGCCCGTGCCCGCGATGGGCCCGGCGGCTACGCTGACCCTGAGACCCGCCCCGCCCGGGGCACACCCCCGACGATCACCCCACGGGAGCACCCATGAGCACCGCCACCGACCTCGGCCCGTCCCGCAGCCCCTTCGGCCCCGACGCCGCGGCGCGCGTCCCCAGCTCGGGGACGGGGCTGTCCTCGACGGGCGGCCGGGTGGCCATGCTCGTGGTCGTGATCCTCGCGGTCGTGGCCGCGTTCCTGGGCTCCGGCGTCGTCGGCGGCCTGACCCCCGTGGCCGAGGCCGCGGGCGGCTGGCTCGGCCCGGACGCCACCTGGGTGTCCCCGGCGACCCCCGCGTTCGGCATCTGGTCCGTGATCTACGCGGGGCTGCTGGCGTACGCCGTGTGGCAGTTCCTCGCCTCGGCCCAGTCCGCCCGTCACGACCGCCTGCGACCGTGGATCCTGGTCTCGGTGCTGCTCAACGCCGCGTGGATCTGGACGGTGCAGGCCGGGCTGCTGGGGCTGAGCGTCGTGGTGATCGCGCTGCTGCTGGCGTGCCTGGCGTGGATCCTGGTGCTCCTCGAATCCGTCCGCGCGCACAGCTGGGGTGAGCGGATCCTCCTGGACGGGGTGCAGGGCCTGCATCTGGGCTGGGTCTCGATCGCCGCCGTGGCGAACCTGGCCGCGTGGCTGGCCTCGACCGGCGTCGTCGGCGATCCGGGGCAGTCGTCCCTCTGGGCGAAGGTGATGCTCGTGGTGGCCGTGCTGATCGGTGCGTTCACGGCCGTGTACAACGGCGGCCGCCCGGCTCCGGCGTTCGCGCTCGCGTGGGGTCTGGTGTGGATCGGCGTCGGCCGCGCGGACGGCACGGGGCTGCTCTCGGGCAGCCTCGCCCTCCTGGCGTGGGGCGGCGCGGCGATCGTCCTGCTGTGCTGGCTGGCCGCGCTGCTGCTCTCCCGCCGGTCCGCGACGGGCGAGGCCCGCGACCTCGTCCTCGACGCCCTCGACGGCGGCGGCGACCCCATCGACGGCCGCCGCTGACCCCCGTCGTCGTTGACGGAACGGGGGACGAGGCTGTTGTGACGTGCAGCAACCCCTGTGCCTCCCACATGCGATGATGTGGTGATCCGAAGGCCCCGCCTCACGGCGGGGCCTTCGTCATGTCCCCGTCCCTTCCCCTCCAGGATCCTCGTGCCCCTTGCCCGTCTGCGCGCGGCGCTCCCCGCGGCCGCACTGTCTCTGCTCCTGCTCACCGGCTGCACCGCCACCGACGACGGCGTCACCCCGGAGAGCGCCGCCGACACCTCCGCGTCGGTCAGCACGATGCCGACGACGCCCACCCCGTCCGTCGACGCGGCCGCGACGAGTCGCGCCGCTGCGTCGTCGCTGGCCGCCTCATCCTCCGCCGCGCAGAGCTCGCGCGCCGCAGCGTCGTCCTCGAGCGGGGCCGCCGAGTCGCGTGCCGCACGTGCCGCGGAGGAGTCGCGTACTGCTGAAGGCTCCCGCAGTGCCGAGCCGGCGGCGCCCGCCGCCCCGGCCGACGTCGAGGGAGACGTGGTCACGGTCGAGTCGATCTCGGACGGCGACACGCTCCGCGTGACCCTCGGCGAGGTGTCCACGCGGGTGCGCCTGCTCAACATCGACACCCCCGAGACCCGTCACCCCTCGAAGCCGGTCGAGTGCATGGGCCCGGAGGCGACGGCGGCGCTGAAGTCGATGATCAGCCCCGGCGACACGGTGGTGCTGCGGTACGACCGCCGGCTCTACGACCGCTATGACCGCCTCCTCGCCGGCGTGTACGCCGACGGCGTCCTGGTCAACGCCGAGATGGCCCGCCTGGGCTATGGCGAGCCGGCGGTCTTCGACGGCAACGACCGTTTCCTGCCCGAGGTCGAGGCGGCGTGGGAGCAGGCCCGGGCGAACGGCGTCGGCAGGTTCTCCGGGGAGTGCGGCACCGCGGCCGAGCCCATCCCGGAGGCGGCCCCGGCCCCCGCCCCGGAGGCGGCCCCCGCGGCCGGCGACGCGGGGCCGGTGCGCGGAGCCGACTCCGTGTGCCCGGACTCCCACCCGGTCAAGGCCAACGACAACTCGGGCATCTACCACATGCCCGGTCAGCAGCACTACGGCAAGACCAACGCGCGCAACTGCTACGCCTCCGCCGCCGCGGCCCAGGCGGACGGCTACCGGGCGGCCCGGCGCTGAGGGCGCCGCATCGGGTGCGGTCAGCGGCCCTCGTGGACCGCCCGCAGCTCGTAGCCGCGCTCCTCCACGGCCGTCTGCTTCTCGGCGCGCTTCTCCACCCCGGCCACGTCCTTCGGGGGCAGCTGCACCCGAGCCTCGGCGGGCAGGCCGGCTTCGAGCTGGCGGGCACGCTCCACCTCGGCGTCGACCTCCAGGCCGAGCAGCAGCACGATGTTGAAGATCCACAGGGCGAACAGCAGCGCCATGATCGTGCCGATCGCGCCGTACGCCGAGTAGCCGGCGAACTGCGTGAAGTACACGGACAGGGCCACCGCGGCCAGCACCATGCCCACCAGCGCCACGATGTTGCCGGGGCCGAAGAGGTGGAAGCGCGGCTTCTGGACGTTCGGGGTGGTGTAGTACAGGGTCGCGATCAGCACCAGCAGGATCAGGACGACGACGGGCCACTTCACCCACGCCCACACCGGCAGGAACGTGTCCGAGAGGAAGTTCACCACGCCGGTCATGCCGAGCGGCCCGGCGATCGGCTGGAGGAAGCCGTCCACGAGTGAGCGGTTCAGCGCCAGCGAGATCAGCACGACCACGATGCCCACGATCAGGATGAGCGTGGTGAGCAGGTTGGTCAGCGTCAGCTTCACCAGGCCGCGGCCCTCCTCGTAGCCGTACACCGTGTTGGCCGAGCGATTGAACGCCTTCACGTACGCGGAGGCGGACCACAGGGCGGTCGCGATGCCGATGACGAGGGCGATGATCCCGCCGCCTGAGGCGGCCGAGTCGCTCATGGTGGTCACCAGGTTCGTGACGAGCGCCTGGTAGTCGCTCGGGACCAGACCGGTCAGCTGCCCCAGCAGATCGTCGATGGCTCCGCGGTTGGAGGCGAGCACGAGGGACAGGATGGAGAACACGGCCAGCAGCGAGGGGGCCAGCGAGAGCACCAGGTAGTAGGTGAGCTTCGCGGCCAGGTCGGTGCCGCCGTCGTTGCCGAACTCCTTGAGCGCGCGCGTGAGCGCGTACTTCCAGCCGGCGCCGTCGAGCTTCACCCCCTTGAGCCGCTCGGCACGCTGGTCGGGATCGATCTTCGCGGCCTCCAGGGTCGCGTCCACAGGATGAATGGCCACGTCGGTCCTCTCGCGCTCGGGGGGCAGGGTGCGGATCGGGCCCCACGCTAGCGGACGGGTGCCCCGTCCGTCCCGACCGGAGCGGCGCTGGGCCGCGGACCCGGGCGATCAGCACTCGATGACGTTCACGGCCAGGCCGCCGCGCGAGGTCTCCTTGTACTTGGACTTCATGTCCGCGCCGGTGTCGCGCATGGTCTTGATGGCCTGGTCCAGGGTCACCCGGTGCGAGCCGTCCCCGAGCAGCGCCAGCCGGGCCGCGTTGATGGCCTTCACCGACGCGATCGCGTTGCGTTCGATGCACGGCACCTGGACCAGGCCGCCCACGGGGTCGCACGTCAGCCCGAGGTTGTGCTCGATCCCGATCTCGGCCGCGTTCTCCACCTGGTCCACGGTGCCGCCGAGCACGGCGCACAGCGCGCCCGCCGCCATGGAGCAGGCCGAGCCGACCTCGCCCTGGCAGCCGACCTCGGCGCCGGAGATGGAGGCGTTGCGCTTGTACAGGATGCCGATCGCCGCCGCGGTGAGCAGGAACTCGACCACCTTGTCGTCCCGCTCCTGCTGCGTGGCGCCCTTGGGGAGCACGAAGCGCATGTAGTAGAGCATGACGGCCGGGATGATGCCCGCGGCGCCGTTCGTGGGCGCGGTGACGATGCGCCCGCCCGAGGCGTTCTCCTCGTTCACCGCGAGCGCGAAGAGGTTGACCCACTCCATGGCCCACATGGGGTCGGTGCGGTCGGTGGTCTGCAGCAGGTGCTCCCGCAGCGCGGGGGCCCGACGGCGGACCTGCAGTCCGCCGGGCAGGATCGGCTCGGTGCGGGTCACGCCGTTGTGGACGCATTCCTCCATGACGGCCCAGATGGCCAGCAGCCGGGTGCGCAGCTCGTCGAGGTCGTGCCGGGTGGCCTCGTTGGCGAGCATGAGCTCCGCGATGCTCAGGCCCGCCTCGTGGCAGCGGGCGGCGAGCTCGGCGCCCGTGGAGAAGGGGTACGGTTCGCCGGTGTCGCCGTCGTCGGTGCGGTTGACGTCCTTGGTGGCGTCCAGCTCGGCCTCGAGCTCGTCCGAGGTGACCACGAAGCCGCCGCCCACCGAGTAGTAGTCGCGGGTGTGAAGCTGTTCGCCGGCGTCGTCGTAGGCGGTCAGACGCATGCCGTTCGGATGCCCGGGCAGGGACTCGCGCATGTGCAGCGTCAGGTCGCCCTGCCGGTCGAAGGCGATCTCGTGGCGCCCGTCCAGGGGCAGCCGGCCGCCCGTGACGATCTCCTCCACGAGCCCGGTGCAGGCGTCCGGGTCGATGGTCTCAGGGTCCTGGCCGGCCAGGCCGAGCAGCACCGCGGTGTCCGAGCCGTGGCCCACGCCGGTGGCCGCCAGCGAGCCGAACAGCTCGGCGTGCACGCGGGCCGTGCGCTCGAGGACGCCGTGCTGGCCCATGCTGTCCGTGAAGCGGCGGGCGGCGCGCATGGGTCCCACGGTGTGGGACGAGGACGGGCCGATGCCGATCGAGAACAGGTCGAGGACGCTGAGCGCCATGCAGTGCTCCTAGGGTGCGAGCGGGACGCGCGGTGGCCGGGGGTGGGGGCCGGACGCGCGGAGCCGGGAGATCCAGTGCAGACCAGACTAGGGGCACGGGGCCCTGCAGGCCATGGGGTCGCGGCTCGCGGTCCGCGCTGCTCTCCGGCCCGTCACCCACCGCACGGCCCGGAGCCGGGAGCGCTCAGAGGATGTTGTCCTTGGACTCCTCCACCTGCGCGGCCGCGCGGAACGCCGTCAGGTCACGCAGATACTCGTCCGCGTGGGGGAACACGGGCCCCTGCCCGGCCACGAGCATGACCCCCTCGAGGGGCTCGAACCGGGAGCGGCCCGCGTGGATGTCCTCGCCGGCGTCGACCAGGGTGCGCAGCTGCCACCATGTGGGGGCCATCAGGTTGACCTTGCCGGCCCGGAAGCGGCGCAGCAGCTCGGCGGGGGACGCCCAGCCGTGGCTGGCCGCCTCGGAGGACATCCGCTCGGGGGACTGACCCTGCGGCAGGTGGACGGCGAAGAAGAACGTGTCGTAGCGGCGCGGGCCCCCGTGCGGGGTGATCCACCGGGACCACGGCACGAGCGCGCCGGCGTCGGGGCGCAGCCCCTCGCGGTCGAGCAGCTCCCCGAAGTCCACCTCGTGGCGCTCGACGGCGTCGCGCAGCTCGTCGGGGAACGCGGCCACCCGGGCCGGGTCCACGGGAGTGCCGGTGACGGCGTCCCGGGCCAGGAGCACTCCGGTCTCCTCGAACGTCTCGCGGACGGCGGCGGCCAGCACGCGACCGGCGCCCTCGGCGGGGTCGAGCTCCGTGAGGGTGCCGTGGGCGTCCACGGGCTCGTGCGGCAGCCCCAGGCGCCGGCCCCACTCGGCCAGATCCGTGCCCTCCCACAGCCGGTCCGGCAGGTCGTCCGCGGGGTCCACGCGGCCGCCGGGGAAGGCCGTGGCGTGGGCGCTGAAGGCCATGGTCCCGGCGCGGCGGACGGTGAACACCGAGATCTCGCCGCCGGCCCCGGGTCTGACCAGCACGAGGGAGGAGGCGGGCACCGCCGGGACCCGGGGC
The DNA here is from genome assembly GCF_024519795.1 of Micrococcus sp. Mcc89. Classification (NCBI taxonomy): domain Bacteria; kingdom Bacillati; phylum Actinomycetota; class Actinomycetes; order Micrococcales; family Micrococcaceae; genus Micrococcus; species Micrococcus sp. Mcc89. The sequence continues at coordinate 36,470 of NZ_JALJRI010000027.1, forward strand.
CGGTCCTCGGCGGCCGACGGCTCGGCGGGCGGGGCGGCGGGGCTCACGGTGCCTCCTCGGTTCGGGCGATCATGGTCCGGACGCGCGGGCCGACGACGGCGGCCCCGGCCGCTCCCGCGCGGGGGTCATGCGGCCCGGATGTGCGCGGACCCGTAGTCTGTAGCGTAAGTCGCCGCGCTCGGGGCGGAGGCCCCGGGGCGAGACCGCGACCCAAGGAGGAGAGGCCGTGAAGATCCTGGTGCTGGCCAAGCAGGTGCCGGACACGTGGCAGGAGCGTGAGCTGAGCCTGGAGACCGGCTGGGTGGTGCGCGACGGCGCGGCCGAGCCCGTGCCGGACGAGATCAGCGAGCGCGTCATGGAGGTCGCCCTGGGCTGGCGGGACGCCGGCGCGGACATCGAGGTCGTGGCCCTGACGGTGGGCCCCGAGGACTCCTCGAAGACCCTGCGCAAGATGCTGGCCATGGGCGCGGACTCCGCCGTGCAGATCACCGACGACGCACTCGTCGGCTCGGACGCCGTGCAGACGGCTCGCGTGATCGCCGCGGCCGTCGAGAAGGAGGGCGCCGACCTCGTGCTCGCCGGCACGCTGTCCACGGACGGAGGCACCGGCGTGGTGCCCGCCATGGTCGCCGAGCTCCTGGAGCGGCCCTACCTGCCGCACGCCGAGGCCCCCGAGCTGGCCGACGGCGAGCTGACCGGCACCGTGGCGACCTCGGACGCGGACGTGCGCGCCGCCGTCGCCCTGCCCGCCGTGGCGGGCCTGACGGAGAAGACCGCGGAGCCGCGGTTCCCGAACTTCAAGAACATCATGGCGGCCAAGAAGAAGCCGCTCACCGTGCTGTCCCTGGCCGACCTCGGCATCGCCGCGGGCCCGGCCGAGGCCGCCTACCGCTCCGTGATGGTCTCGGCGGACACGCGTCCCGAGCGTGCCGCGGGCGAGAAGGTCACCGACGACGGCACCGCCGCCGAGCGGCTGGTGGAGTTCCTCGCGGGTCGGGGGCTCGTGTGAGCGCGAACGTGGAGGAGACCGAGATGACGACGCAGACCGACGCCGCGAACAGCGGCCAGACCGTGCTGGTGCACGCCGAGATCGGCGCGGACGGAGCGCTCCGCCCGATCGTGGCCGAGCTCCTCGGCGCCGCCGCCACCGTGGGCGTGCCCGAGGCCGTCCTCGTGACCGGCGCGGAGGGCAGGGACGCCGCCGTCGCCCGTCTGGGGGAGTACGGCGCCACGCGCGTCCACGTCCTCGTGGCCGACGACGCCGCCACCACCCTGGGCGACGCCGCCGTGCAGGCCCTCGCCGCCGCGACCGCCCGCACCGCGCCCGTGGCCGTGCTGCTCTCCGGCAGCCCCGAGTCCCGCGCGGTGGCCGGCCGCCTGTCCGTCCGCGCCCGCGGCCCCGTCTGCGCGGATGCCGTGGGGCTGCGCTGGGCCGACGACGAGGTCATCGCCCGCCACTCCGTGTTCGGCGGCGACTACCTCAGCGAGTCCACCGGCGAGGGCGGCCCCCGGATCATCACCGTGCGCCCCGGCGCCGTCGCGGACCGGGCCCCGGCCGTCGAGGCGCCCGAGGTCGTGGAGCTGGCCGCCGCCGAGCTCGGCCCGGTGACCGCCGGCGCCCGGGTGCTCGAGGTGAACGCCCGCACGCAGAACTCCGCCCGTCCGCCCCTGCGCGGCGCGAAGACCGTCGTCGCCGGCGGTCGCGGCGTGGGCTCCGAGGAGGGCTTCGCGATCGTCGAGCAGCTCGCCGACGAGCTCGGCGCCGCCGTGGGCGCCTCGCGTGCCGCCGTCGACTCCGGCTACACCGCGGCCGAGCGCCAGGTGGGCCAGACCGGCGTGATCGTGTCCCCGAACCTGTACATCGCCCTCGGCATCTCCGGCGCCATCCAGCACCTGGCCGGCATGAAGACCGCCAAGACCATCGTGGCGATCGACAAGAACGAGGACGCCGAGATCTTCGAGCACGCCGACTTCGGCGTGGTCGGGGACATCTTCCAGGTGGTCCCGCAGGTCATCGAGCAGCTGCGCACCCGCCGCGGCTGAACCGGTGCGGGCGCGGTCCGCTGCGGACCGCGCCCCTCGGACGAGGAGAAGCATGCCCAAGCAGCGAATGGCCGGCTACGTCCCCCTGAAGGGCGCCCCGGCCGAGACCGAGCCCGCCCCCGCCCCGGCGCAGGACACCACGACGGCGCCCCCCGCCTCGGCCGCGGCCGCCGTCCCGGTGGCGCCGACCGCGCCGACGTCGGGCCTCACGCCCCTGTCCGCGCGACGCCGCATGGCCGGGTACGTCCCGTTCGCCCGCGAGGCCGAGTGGCTCGGCGGCGCCCCCGCCCCGGCCGCGGGATCGATCCCGGCCGCCGCCCCGGCGCGGTCCGTCGCGCCCGAGCCGATCGCCGCCTCGGCGTCCCCGACGCGGGCCCCCGCACCCGCGGAGACCGAGCCCGTCGTGCCGGACGTGGCGGCCGTCGTCGCCTCCGCGACCGGTGCGCCGGCCGCGGCCGGGGTGGGCGCTCCCGTGGAGTCCGACCTCGTGCCGCTCGCGAAGCGGCGACGCATGGCCGGGTACGTGCCGTTCGCCCGGGAGGGGGAGTGGTTCACCGAGCTCGCCGCCGTGGGCGGCCCCACCGCGCCGGAGATGGTGGCGCAGGAGGTCGTCGCCGAGCCGGCCACCGCCGAGCCCGCCGCCGCGGAGCCGGCCGATGCGGAACCGGCCGTCGCCGCCCCCGTGGCCGCGGCGCCGGCTGCGGAGCCGGCTCCCACCGCGCCGGACACCCGTTCGGCCCCGCCGGCCTCCACCGCGCAGCCGCCCCGGGCCGCCCCCGGGGCCGCCACCGGCACGCCCGCTCGGGCCGCGGAGACGGACGCCGCCGAATCCGCCGCCCCGTCCCGCCTGCGCAAGGCGCTGCCGGCGGTGGCCGGCGTCGTCGTGCTGGCGCTGCTCGCAGTGCTGGCCGGACGCTGGCTGCGGAGCCTCGACCCGGTGGCGGACTTCATCGCGACCTACGACGGGCACCCGGTCCTGCCCGAGGGCACCCCCGAGGGGATGCCCTGGTGGATGGGCTGGCAGCACTTCCTGAACATGTTCCTGATGGTGCTGATCATCCGGACGGGCCTGCAGATCCGTCACGAGACGCGGCCGCCGGCCAACTTCACTCCGACGAAGGACGGCCTGTTCTCCGCGCGGGGCAACACCCCGAAGAAGTTCTCGCTCACCATCTGGACGCACCAGGCCCTCGACGCGCTGTGGCTGCTCAACGGCGTGATCTTCGTGGTGCTGCTGATCGTCACCGGCCACTGGGCGCGGATCGTGCCCACGGACCCGCACGTGTTCCAGCACGCCCTGTCCGCCGGCATCCAGTACCTGTCCCTGGACTGGCCCACGGAGAACGGCTGGGTGCATTACAACGCGCTGCAGATGCTCTCCTACGCGCTGGTGGTGTTCGTGGCCGCCCCGCTCGCCGCCCTCACGGGCTGGCGCATGTCCTCGTGGTTCCCCACGGAGGCCAAGGGACTGAACAAGGCGTTCCCCATGGAGGTGGCCCGCAAGGTGCACTTCCCGGTGATGGTCTTCTTCGTGGCGTTCATCGTGGTGCATGTGTTCCTCGTGGCCTTCACGGGCCTGCTGACGAACCTGAACCACATGTACACCTCGCGCGGCGGGGCCACCGACGCGTGGGGCCTCGTGGTGTTCCTCGTGAGCGTGGCGGTCACCGCCGCCGCGTGGTTCTTCCTGAAGCCCGCCTTCACGGCCCCCGTGGCCTCCCGGTTCGGCACCGTGGGCCGCTGAGCCGGCCGCACGACGACGGCCCCTCCTCCTCCCACCGGGACTTTCGAACGTGATCTCGGGGGAATGAGCGCTTTCGAACGTGGGATAGGCCCTTTCTCACGTTCGAAAGCGCTCGGGTGCTCGGGCGTGCGGGGCGTCAGCTCCGGGCGGCGCGGAAGGTGACCTGCACCTGGACCATCGGCTTGTCGGCCACGGGGACGCCGTCGGCGCCGGCCGGCACGAGGTCCACCTCCACGAGGCGCAGGGACCGGCCGGCGTGTCGCACCCGTGTGAGGGCGACCATCTCGCCATGCCCCGGGCGCACGAACACCACGCGCACAGCCTGGACGTCGTAGCGCTCGCGGTCCGGCATGGCCGCCTGCGCGGCGGTGACCGCCCGCAGCGTCATGGCCCCGCCGTGGACCGCGCCCGACGGGTTGGCCAGCTCCGGCTTCGGGGCGAAGCGGGCGCCCGCGGTCGCCGCGGCGTCGACGGCGGGGCGCACGTCCGGATCAGCCGTCGGCAACGACTCGGGGCGGGCGGCCAGCAGCCCCGGCATGGGCACGCGGGTCTCGGCCCCGCGGGGCAGCCGTCCGGCCCAGACGAACTCGGCCATCCGCTCCGGCGCTCCGGCCGGCACCGACTGGAACCAGCCGGTCGCCTCGACCACGCGACGCCCGTCCGCGTCCTCGAGCCACGCGCGGGCCACGCCGCCGGCAGCATCCCAGGCCAGCGGGCGGGTCCAGCACTCCAGCAGCGGGCCGTCCTCGTCCCCGGCCGCGACCGCCGCGTCGAAGGCGGGCAGCGGGCCGAGCACGTTGACCTGCAGCTCGGTGGTGACCACGGTCTCGATGTCTCGGGCCGCGTGGTGCACGGCCACCGCGGTGGCGTTGTCCATGATCACGGTGGCCGCCGCGCCGGTGGGCCGGCCGTCCAGGTCGAGGCACCACGGGCCGACCTCGAACGCGGCCGGGTTGAGGGCGCCGTCCCGCTCGGTCATCAGCGCGTGGCGGCGGATGCCGAACAGCTGTTCCGTGCGGCCGGAGGGGTGGGAGCGGGGGCCGGTGGGCGAGTCCGCGGTGGGGCTGGTGGTGGTCTGCACGGGGAGCACGCTAGCCCACGGCCCGGCGGCGACACGGCTGATCATTGGATGTCCTATTATCATGGTGACGACAGTCACACCCTGTCGCCGCCCGCGGTGTCACCCCCGCACCACCCCGTCGTGGACCGCCCGCCCGGCCGGCCCGAGTCCCAGGAGGACGAACCCATGTTCCCCATCACCGACGACCAGAAGGCCCTGGTCGACGCCGTCCGCGACTTCACCGAGCAGCGCGTCGCCCCGCACGCCCTCGACTGGGACGCCGAGAAGCACTTCCCGGTGGACGTCCTCGCCGAGGCCGGCGAGCTCGGCCTGGGCGGCCTCTACGTGGGGGAGGAGCACGGCGGCACCGGCCTGGAGCGCACGGACGCGATCCTGATCTTCGAGGAGCTCGCCAAGGCGGACCCGGCCTTCGCCGCCTACATCTCCATCCACAACATGGTCGCCTGGATGATCGACTCCTTCGGCAGCGACGAGCAGCGCGCCCGCTGGATCCCCGACCTCGTGGGCATGGAGCACCTGGCCAGCTACTGCCTCACCGAGCCCGGCGCCGGCTCGGACGCGGCCGCGCTGAAGACCCGCGCCGTCCGCGACGGCGACCACTACGTCCTCAGCGGCGTCAAGCAGTTCATCTCCGGCGCCGGCGCGTCCGACTGCTACGTGGTGATGTGCCGCACCGCGGACACGGGCGCCCGGGGGATCTCCGCCGTCGTGGTCCACAAGGACACCCCCGGCCTGTCCTTCGGCCCCAACGAGAAGAAGATGGGCTGGCACACCCAGCCCACGCGCCAGGTGATCTTTGAGGACGTCCGCGTGCCCGTGGCCGACCGCCTCGGCGAGGAGGGCGACGGCTTCCGCATCGCCATGAAGGGCCTCAACGGCGGCCGCCTGAACATCGGCGCTTGCTCGATCGGCGGCGGCCTGGCCGCCCTGGACAAGGCCACCCGCTACCTCAAGGAGCGCAGCGCGTTCGGCGAGCCGCTCACCACCAAGCAGGCCCTCGTGTTCGAGCTCGCGGACATGTCCGTGAAGCTGGAGACCGCCCACACGATGCTCATGCGCGCCGCGGACGCCCTGGACCGCAACGACCCGGACACCGTGCGCCTGTGCGCCATGGCCAAGCTCGTGGCCACCGAACACGGCTACGAGGCCGCCGACACCGCCCTGCAGCTGCACGGCGGCTACGGCTACCTGCACGAGTACGGCGTGGAGAAGCTCGTCCGGGACCTGCGCGTGCACCGGATCCTCGAGGGCTCCAACGAGATCATGCGCATGATCGTGGGCCGCGGCCTGATCGGCTGACGTCGGGGGCCCCGCCCGGTCGCCCCACACAGCACGGCGCCCCGCGGTCACCACTCGTGACCACGGGGCGCCGTCCGTCGGGGCGGGCTCAGCCGAGCTGCAGCGGGTCCACCCCGGGCACGGGCTCGAAGTGCCCGGCCACGTCCTCGGCCGAGACGTCCTCGAGCCGGGCCGGGCTCCACGTCGGATCCTTGTCCTTGTCCACGAGCAGCGCGCGGATGCCCTCGGCCATGTCCGGCTCGCGCATCAGGTGGGTGGCGATCGTGAACTCCTGGCGCAGCGCGTCGGCCACGGTCAGGTCCGCCCCGCGCGCGGCCAGCCGGCGCTGGGCCTCGTGGGCCACGGCGACGGCGGTTGGGGACTTGGTGCGGATGGCCTCGGCGGCCTGCCCCGCGGCCTCGGCGTGCTCCCCGCCAGCGGCGGCGCGCTCGTCCAGGGCGGCGAGGACCTCGGCGGCCGTCTCCCGGTCGTAGGCGTCCTCGATCCACTCCCGGCCGGCCACCAGCGCGGAGGCGGGCCGTGCGTCCTCGGCCACCGCGAACCGGGCCAGCGCCTCGTCGGCGGCGGCGAAGGCGGCCTCGTCGCGCGCGCCCGCGTCCGCGGCCGGGCCGAGGGCGCCGAACGCCGCGGCGAGGGCCTGCTCGAGCTCGTCCAACCGGGCGGACTCCACGAAGACGTCCGCCAGGCCCAGGGCCACCGCGTCGGAACCGGAGGCGTGCGCCGAGGTCGCGGCCAGGTGCCGGCCCGCCTGGAAGGGTGCGCGGGCGAGGTGGAAGGAGCCGCCGACGTCGGGGGTGAACCCGATCGCCGTCTCGGGCATGCCGGCGCGCGTCCGCTCGGTGGCCACGCGGTGCGAGCCGTGCGCGGACACGCCCATGCCGCCGCCCAGGACGACGCCGTCCATGAAGGCCACGTACGGCTTGGGGTAGGCGGCGATGCGCTCGTTCATCGCGTACTCGTCGCGGAAGAACTCCTCGGCCTCCGCGAACCGCCCCGCCAGGAGGGAGGCGCGCAGGGAGACGACGTCGCCGCCCGCGCACAGCCCCTTCTCCCCGGCGCCGCGGATCAGCACGCCGCGCACGGCGGGGTCCGCGGCCCAGTCGGTCAGGGCCGCGTCGATCGCCCGGACCATGTCCTGCGTCAGCGCGTTCAGGGCGCGCGGACGGTTCAGCGTGATGCGGCCGAGGCCGTCGCGGACCTCGAGGAGCACCTCACCCGCCGCGCCGTCCCGTGCGGCCGCGGGGGCCGTCGTCGCGGTGGTCTGCGCGTCGCTCATCGGTGCTGCCACCCCGCCTCGCGCTTGGCCGTGAACGCGTCCATGCCCTCCTTCTGGTCCGCCGTGGCGAACGCGGCGTGGAACACGCGGCGCTCGAAGGCGATGCCCTGGGCGAGCGTGGTCTCGAACGCGGCGTTGACGGCCTCCTTGGCCATCCAGGAGGCCGGCTTGGACTTGGACGCGATGGTCGCGGCCACCTCCAGCGCCTCCTCGAGGGCCCTCTCGTCGGCCACCACGCGGGAGACGAGTCCGATGCGCTCGGCCTCCTCGGCTCCGATCATGCGGCCGGTGAGGATCATGTCCATGGCCTTCGCCTTGCCCACGGCGCGGGTCAGGCGCTGGGAGCCGCCCATGCCGGGGATGACGCCGAGGTTGATCTCGGGCTGGCCGAACTTCGCGCCCTCGCCGGCCACGAGCACATCGGCCATCATGGCCAGCTCGCAGCCGCCCCCGAGGGCGTAGCCGGTCACGCACGCGACGATGGGGGTGCGGGCACGGGTGAGCCCGTCCCAGCCGGCGAACCAGTCGGCCGCGTACATCTCGGAGAACTCCTTGGTGGCCATCTCCTTGATGTCCGCACCGGCGGCGAACGCCTTGGGGGAGCCGGAGAGCAGGATCGCCCCGATCTCCGGGTCGGTGTCCAGCTCCTGCACCGCCGCGACGACGGCGCGCATCGTCGCCTCGTTCAGCGCGTTCAGGGCCTTCGGCCGGTTCAGGCGGATGTGGCCGACCCGGCCCTGCCGCTCGACGACGATCGGCGACTCGGCGCCGTCCGGGGTGGTCTGCTCGCTCATGCCTCGCTCCTGTCCGTGTGTGATGCTCGGATGTCCTCGATGATGCCGGAAAAGTCGCGGGCGGCGCCTTCTCCGGCGGCGTACTCGGCGTACTTGGCCTGCGCGAGGCGGCCCAGGTCGGCCGCCACGCCCTGCTCGTCCAGGGCCGCGAGCGCGAGCCCGAGGTCCTTGGCCATCAGGGCGCCGGCGAAGCCGGGCTGGAAGTCCCGGTTCGCGGGGGAGCCGGGGACGGGGCCGGGCACCGGGCAGTTGGTGGTCAGGGACCAGCACTGCCCGGAGGCCTTGCTCATCACGTCGTACAGGGCCTGGTGCCGCAGGCCCAGGCGCTCGCCCAGGACGAAGGCCTCGGCGACGGCGATCTGCGTGACCCCCAGCACCATGTTGTTGCAGATCTTCGCGGCCTGGCCCAGGCCGGCGGCCCCGCAGTGCACGATCCGGGCGCCCATGACCTCGAGCAGCGGCAGCACCTCGGCGTACACCTCGTCCGAGGCGCCCACCATGAAGGCGAGGGTGCCGGCCTCGGCGCCCACCTGGCCGCCCGAGACCGGCGCGTCGGCCGCCCGCATGCCCGCCGCCTCCGCCGCCGCGGCCGCCTCGCGGGCCTCGGCGACGTCGATGGTCGAGCAGTCCAGGAACACGGTGCCGGGGCGGGCGGCGGCGAGCAGGCCGCCGTCGCCGTCCTCCCCCCGGTAGACGTCCAGCACCAGGCGTCCGTGGGGGAGCATGGTCAGCACGACGTCGGCCTCCGCGGCCGCCGCGGCCGTGTCCGTGACGGTCTCGACGCCGGCCGCACGGGCCTTCTCGAGGGCCTCGGGGACGAGGTCGAAGCCGAGCACGCGGTGGCCCGCGGCGGCGAGGTTGGCGGCCATGGGGCCGCCCATGTGGCCGAGGCCGAGGAACAGAACGGTGGTCATGGGGTCCTCCTGGTCGGGACGGGCTGCGGGGCGGTCACGAGCCGGCCGGCATCACGAAGCTGGCGCCCTCGCGCACGCCGGAGGGCCAGCGCGTGGTGACGGTCTTCGTCTTGGTGTAGAACTTCAGCCCGTCCGTGCCGTGCTGGTTCAGGTCGCCGAAGCCGGAGGCCTTCCAGCCGCCGAAGGTGTAGTAGGCGATCGGCACGGGGATCGGCACGTTCACGCCGACCATGCCGGTGTCCACGCGGGTGGAGAAGTCGCGGGCCGCGTCGCCGTCGCGGGTGAAGATGGCCACGCCGTTGCCGAACTCGTGCTCGTTCACGAGCGTGAGCGCCTCCTCGTAGTCCTTCGCGCGGACCACGGAGAGCACCGGGCCGAAGATCTCCTCGCGGTAGATGCTCATCTCCGGGGTCACGCGGTCGAACAGGGTGGCGCCCACGTAGAAGCCGTCCTCGTGGCCCTCGACGACGACGCCCCGGCCGTCCTCGACCAGGTCGGCGCCCGCCTCGACGCCGGCCGCGATGTAGCCCTCGATGCGCTCCTTCGCGTCCCTCGAGACGACGGGGCCGAAGTCCGAGGACGCCTCGAGCGACGGGCCGACCGTGAGGTCCTCCATGCGCTCGCGGAGCAGCGCGATCAGGCGGTCGGCGGTCTCCTCGCCGACCGGGACGGCCACGGAGATCGCCATGCAGCGCTCGCCGGCGGAGCCGAAGGCGGCGCCGACCAGGGCGTCGGCGGCCATCTCGAGGTCCGCGTCCGGCATGATCACGGCGTGGTTCTTGGCCCCGCCGAAGCACTGGGCGCGCTTGCCCATGCGGGCGGCGTGCGCGTAGATGGACTGCGCGATCGGGGTGGAGCCGACGAACCCGACGGCCTTGACGCGCGGGTCCTCGATGAGCGCGTCCACGGCGGTCTTGTCGCCGTGCACCACGTTGAGGGCGCCGGCGGGCATGCCTGCCTCCAGGGCCAGCTCGGCCAGGCGCACCGGCACGGAGGGGTCGCGCTCGGAGGGCTTGAGGACGAAGGCGTTGCCCGCCGCCAGGGCGATGCCGGCCTTCCACAGCGGGATCATCGCCGGGAAGTTGAAGGGCGTGATGCCCACGGCCACGCCGAGCGGCTGGCGGATGGAGTGCACGTCGATGCCGGTGCCCGCGTCGGCGGTGAACTCACCCTTGAGCAGGTGCGGGGCGCCCGCGGCGAACTCCACGACCTCGATGCCGCGCTGGATGTCGCCCTTGGCGTCCGGGACGGTCTTGCCGTGCTCCTGGGCGAGCACGGTGGCCAGCTCGTCCATGTTCTCGTTGATCAGGTCGACCCAGCGCAGCAGGATGCGGCCGCGGCGCTGCGGATTCAGCGTCGACCACGCGGCGAAGCCCTCCTCGGCGGAGGCCAGGGCGGCGTCGATCTCCTCGGCGGAGGCCAGCGGCACGCGGCCCGCCACGCTGCCCGTGGCCGGGTGGTAGACGTCGCTGTGCCGGCCGGAGGCGCCCTCGCGCCGCTCGCCGTGCACGAAGTGGGGGATCACGGGGGCGGTCTCGGTGGGCGCGGTCTTCTCGGACATGGGGGCTCCTCGCGGGTCCAGGCGGAAGGGCGGACGTCGTTCGGCGCCGCCCACGACGGGCGTGGCGGGCCCGGCCGTGCATGTGATCTGGGTTACTCATCCGCTAATCTAGGATGAGAACGTAGGACATGCAACTATCGAACTCGGGGGGTATCCCGAGGAGGAAGGGAGGGTCCGTCCATGGACCTGTCGAACCAGAGCGCGATCGTCACCGGCGGGGCCTCGGGCCTCGGCCACGCCACCGCCCGCCGCCTGGCGGACGCGGGCGCCGCCGTCGTGGTGGTGGACCTGCCGGACCGCGAGGGCGAGACCGTCCGTGCGGACGCCGTGGCCGCCCTCGGCCCCCATGCGCGCTTCGTGACGGGCGACGTCACCGCCGAGGACACCGCCCGGGAGGCCGTGGCCGCCGCGCTGGAGGCCGGGCCGCTGCGGGTGCTGGTCAACTGCGCCGGCGTGGCGACGCCGGGCAAGCTCGTGGGTCGCGACGGGCCGCTGTCCGCCGAGGTGCTGAGCCGGGTCCTGGCGATCAACGCGGTCGGCACCGTGGCGATGATGGCCCAGGCCGCCGCCGTGATGAAGGCGCAGGAGCCGCTCGGCGAGGACCGCGGCGTCATCGTCAACACCGCGTCCGTGGCGGCCTACGACGGGCAGATCGGCCAGATCGCGTACTCCGCCTCCAAGGGCGCCGTGGTCGCGCTGACCCTGCCCGCGGCCCGCGAGCTCGCCTCCTCGCAGATCCGCGTGGTCACGATCGCCCCCGGCCTGATGGAGACGCCCATGATGGCCGGCCTGCCCGAGGCTGCCCGCGAGGCGCTGTCCACCAAGACCCCGCATCCGGCCCGCCTCGGCCGGCCCGAGGACTACGCGCTGCTCGTCGAGCAGATCGTGTCCAACCCGTTCCTGAACGGCGAGGTCATCCGGCTCGACGGCGCCGTGCGCCTCGAGCCCCGCTGAGCCGGACGGTCCGGAGGCCGGGGAGCGGGGCAGGCGGAGGTGTGCTCCGCCGTCGGGGCGCTCAGGCGTCGAGGCCGTCGGCCTCGAAGTCGCCGGCCTCGGCGCGGAACCGGCCGAGGACGTCGATGAGGGTGTCCACGTCCGCCGGGTCGAAGCCGGAGCGGCCGAAGACCTCGGCGTTGAGCGTCTCCGTGGCGGCGACGGCGACGCGCCGGCCCTCGTCCGTGAGGGCGAGCACGAGCGCGCGGCGGTCCGACTCGTGGGGTGTGCGCTCCACCAGCCCGGCGGCCTCGAGCCGGTCCACCGCATTGGTCACCGAGGTGGGGTGGACCTGCAGGAGCGCGGACGCCTTGGACATCCGCATCCGCTTCTCGCGCGAGAAGTTCAGCAGCGCCAGCATCTCGTACCGCGCGAAGGTGAGCCCGTAGGGCTTGAGCGCGGCCTGCGCCCGACCCAGCAGGATCTGCTGGGCCCGCATGATCGAGGTGATGGCGGCCATCGGGCGGGCGACGTCACCCCATCCGTGACGCTCCCAGTTCCGGGCGGCCTCCCGGATGGGGTCCTGGGCGAGGGGTGGCTTCTTCATGGCGCTCCAGACTAGCGGCGCACCGGGGGTCCCCCGCCACCGCCGGCCACGGACGGGGCGGTGGCGGGGAACGGCCGGTCAGCGCTGCAGCTCCAGGTCCTCCTCGCGGAACTCGGTGCCGTAGCCGTCCGGGGCGGCGCCCGTCTGGGCGCGCTCGACCTCGGCCTTGCGCAGCTCCACGCGGCGGATCTTGCCCGAGATGGTCTTCGGCAGCTCGAGGAACTCGATGCGGCGGATGCGCTTGTACGGGGGCAGCTGGGTGAGCGTGAACTGCAGGATCGCCCGGGCGGTCTCCGCGGTGGGCTCGTGGCCCGGGGCGAGGGTGACGAAGGCCTTCGGCACGGCCAGGCGCAGCTCGTCCGGGGTGGGGACGATCGCGCCCTCCATCACGGCCGGGTGCTTGACCAGCACCGACTCCAGCTCGAACGGGGACACCTTGTAGTCCGAGGACTTGAAGACGTCGTCCGCGCGGCCCACATAGGTCAGCACGCCGTTCTCGTCGCGGCGGGCGATGTCGCCGGTGTGGAAGACGCCGTCGCGGAACACCTCGTCCGTCTTCTCCTGGTTGCCGTAGTAGGACTTCAGCAGGCCCGCCGGACGCGGGTCGAGGCGCAGGCAGATCTCGCCCTCCTCGGCCTCCTGGCCCGTGAGCGGGTCGATCAGGGTGACGTCCATGCCGGGCAGCGGGCGGCCCATCGAGCCGATGACGACCTTCTGGCCGGGGGTGTTGGCGACCTGCAGGGTGGTCTCGGTCATGCCGAAGCCGTCGCGGATCGTGGTGCCCCACGCCTGGTGCACCTGGTCGATCACCTCGGCGTTGAGCGGCTCGCCCGCGGAGATGGTCTTGGTCGGTGGGGTCGTCAGCTGCGCCAGGTCCGCCTTGATGAGCATGCGCCACACGGTGGGCGGGGCGCAGAAGCTCGTGACGCCGTAGCGCTCCATGTTGGCCATCAGGGCTACGGGGTCGAACTTGCGGGCGTTGTGCACGAAGATCGTGGCCTCCGCGATCCACGGGGCGAAGAAGTTGGACCACGCGTGCTTGGCCCAGCCGGGGGAGGCCACGTTGAGGTGCACGTCGCCCGGCTCCAGACCGATCCAGTAGAGCGTCGTGAGGTGGCCGACCGGGTACGAGGTGTGGGTGTGCTCCACGAGCTTCGGCTTCGAGGTGGTGCCCGAGGTGAAGTAGAAGAGCAGTGTCTCGTCCGCGGGGGTCGGCTCGGCCGGGGCCAGCTCGGTGGCGGCGTCGGCGGCGTCGTCGTAGGAGAGCACGGTGTGGCCGGCGACCTCGGGGGCGCGGCGCGCCGGGCCCTCCGCGAAGACGCCCGGCACGTGCACCAGGCGCAGGCCCTCGCCGACGCCGGCGAACTTGGCCAGGTCCTCGGCGCCGGCCACGGCCCACGCGGCGCCGGCGCGCGTCACGCGGTCCTCGAGGTCCCCGGAGGTCATCTGCGTGGTGGTGGGCACCATGACCACCCGCAGCTTGATGCAGGCGAGCATGAACTCCCACAGCTCCACCTGGTTGTTCAGCATCAGGATGAGGCGGTCGCCGCGGCGCAGGCCCTGCGCGGAGAGCCAGTTCGCCACCCGGCTGGAGGCCGCGGAGAGCTCGGCGAAGGTGCGCTCGGTGCTGCGCCCGTCGTCCTCGGCGATGATCAGCGCCGGCACGTCCGCGCGGGCCGGGTCCTGGGCCAGGCGGTCGAACCAGTCGAAGCCGAAGTTGAAGTGCTCGAAGCGGGGCCACTCGAACTCGGCGCGGGCGCGCTCATAGTCGGTCTGGCACTCGACCAGCAGGTCGCGGGCCGCGCGGAACACCTCCGTCGGTGACGGGGCGGCGACGGCGGTGGGGTCCTGGACGGTCATGGGTCCCTCCTCGGGATGGCTGCTGAACGGATCCTTGGCCGGGGGCCTGTGATCTGGAACACTACTGGCAGACCTGGATAGTTGGAAGTCCTACAGTCGGATTCGCGGCGAAACCGCCCGCCGTCGTCGGACCGCCCCCGAAGGAGAGCCATGACCGCCATCGCCGACCGCCCCGTCCCCGCCTCCGGCGCGCCCGCCGTCACCCCCGGCCTGCCCCACGTGGACCTGCTGCGCCTGCGGGACCGCCTCGAGCCGGCCGAGCGTGCCCGGCTCGACGCGATCGAGGACCACCTCCAGACCCGCGTGCGGCCGCACCTGACCCGGTACTGGGACGCCGAGGAGTTCGCGTTCGACCTGCTGCCGGGCCTGGCCGAGCTGGGTCTGGGGCGCCTCGTCCTGGACGGCTCGTCCTCGCTGTTCCAGCAGCTCGTGCACGCGGAGATCGCCCGCGTGGACCTGTCCCTGTCCGCCCTCGTGGGCATCCACAACGAGCTCAACCTCGGCATGATCGCCGGCCTGGGCTCGGAGCGGCAGAAGGCCACGTGGCAGGGGCGCCTCGAATCCTTCGACGCCCTGGGCGCGTTCTGCCTCACCGAGCCGGACCACGGCTCGGACATCGCCGGCGGCCTCGCCACCACCGCCACCCGCGACGGCGACGAGTGGGTCATCCGCGGTGCCAAGCGCTGGATCGGGGCCGGCACGATCGCCGACGTCGCGCTCGTCTGGGCGCGCGACACCGCCGACGGCGAGATCAAGGGCTTCGTGGTGCCCACCGACACCCCCGGCTACGAGGCCACCAAAATCAGCGGGAAGATGGGCCTGCGGATCATGCAGAACGCGGACATCACCCTGGACGTGCGCCTGCCCACGGACGCGATCCTGCCCGGCGCCACCACCTTCGCCGCCACCCGCGCCCTGCTGCGCGACTCGCGCATGTGGGTCGGCTGGCAGGGCGTCGGCGCGCAGATGGGCGTGCTGGACGTGCTGCGCTCCTACGCGCTGCGGCGGGAGCAGTTCGGCCGCCCACTGGCCGCGTTCCAGCTCATCCAGGCCCAGATCGCCGAGGTCGCCGGCAACCTGGCCGCCTCCGCCGGGATGATGCTCCAGGTGGACACCCTGCGGCAGGAGGGGCGGATGGAGATGATGCACGCGGCGATGGCCAAGGCCACCTCGACCCGGCTGGCCCGGTCCTCGGCGGCGCTCGCCCGCGACGCCCTTGGCGGCAACGGCCTGCTCACGGAGCACGAGATCGCCAAGATCATGGGGGACGTGGAGGCCATCTACTCCTACGAGGGCTCCTACGGCATGAACACCCTGATCGTGGGGCGTGCCCTCACGGGCGTCTCGGCCTTCGTGTGAGCCACGCGTCCTGCAGGTCCTGGATCAGCGGGCGGTGGGCGATGAGCAGCAGCACGCCGGCCACCGGGATGACCACCTCGAAGCCCAGCCAGAGGTAGCCGGCCGCGCCCGCCACCCCGCCCAGGAAGAACAGGGCCACGAGCAGCGCCAGCAGTCCCACGCGCCGCGGTTCCCCGACGACGGGGGCCGCGGCCCCGGGGCCGTTGCGGTACAGGATCTTGCCGAGCTCGACGCCGATGTCCGTGACCATGCCCGTCACGTGCGTCGTGCGGATCGGCCACGCCCCGATGCGGGTGATCAAGGCGTTCTGCAGGCCCATGGTGAAGCACAGCACGGCCACCACGACCAGCGGCCGGTGCGCATCGCGGACGTGCTCGGCGAGCAGGCCGAACACCAGCATGCCGACGCCCTCGAGCAGGAGGATGTTGGCGTACCGCGACCGGAGGCCGTTGACCCGGCCCCAGTTGAACACCAGCGCGCAGACGACCGCGCCCAGGATGAACATGGCCAGCGCGAGCAGGCCCGTGCCGACCAGACCCGGGGCGTGGAGGACCGCCGCGTCCGCCATGGACGCCACGATCCCCGTCATGTGGGACGTGTACGTGGCCACGGCGACGAAGCCCACGGAGTTGAGGATCCCCGCGATCGCGGTCAGCACCAGCGCCAGGTGGGTGCTGCGGCGCACGGTGCGCTCGGGGGCGCACAGGTTGAGCACCCCGCCACCCTACGACCGGACGCCGCCGTCGGCGCCGACGCGGGAGGCGCCGTCGTCGACGCCTCCCGTCACCGTGCCCGGGCTCAGTAGCTGGAGTAGCCGTCCTCCGACAGGGTGTGCTTCTCGTCGCCGGTGATGGCGGGGTTGAACACCGAGATCAGGTGCATGTCCTCGGTGCCGCCGCGCAGGTCGTGCGGCTCGTGGTCCGGCAGGACGTAGATGACACCCGGCGTGATCTCGTGGACGGTGCCGTCCGGCTCCACCACGGAGCCGTTGCCCGCGATGCAGTAACAGGCCTCCTGGTGGTTGCGGTACTGGAGCTTCGAGGACGATCCGGCGCGCACGATCGTGTGGGCGACGGCGAAACCCATCTCGTCCTTCGCGGTGATGAGGCGTTCGGAGGTGCCTCCGCCCCACTCGACCTTCTCGACGTCGTTCCGGCTGCGGGTGTACATGGCGTTCCTTTCGGCGAGCTCTGTGGGTCGGGCAAGGGGCCGTAGCCCTGGCTCCATCGTAGGATGCCCGTCTCAGACTGTGAGGGGCAACACGTGAGGGCTCATATGGGATGAAATAGTCCAGGTCCACTATGATGTGTATCACACCTGGTATACGCTTCATCTTGACCCATGCGGCCCGGAGATGGAGGAGACGCGATGGCAACGCAGGCGAGGGATGGCCGGTTCTCCAATGAGGTGTTGCCCCAAGACGAGAGGCCTAGTCGTTTCGGTCCGGGGCTAATCATCGCCGCGTCCTTCATCGGGCCGGGGACCATCACAACCTCCATCGTTACCGGTGCCGAGCAGGGATTCGTCCTGGCCTGGGCTGTCGTCTTCTCAATTTTGGCCACCATCGTCTTGCAGGAGATGTCGGGACGGCTGGGCCTCGCGACCCGCATGAGTCTGGGACACGCTCTGCGCGAGGTGTTCTCCTCGGTGCCGGCACGACTTGTCATGGCGATCCTCGTCGTCGCGGCGATCGGCATCGGAGGGGCGTCCTACGCCGGCGGTGACACAGTCGGCACCGCCCTCGCCTTGACTAGTGTGACCGGACTCAGCCAGCCCGTGGTCGTCATCGGGATCGTCCTCACGATCGGCGTTCTGCTCTGGACGGGCAGCTACAAACTGATCGAGCGGGTGCTGACCGTCATGGTCGGGTTATTGGGGCTGCTGTTCATCGTCACAGCTGTCCTAGTTCAGCCTCCGATCGGCGACCTCTTGATGGGCATGTTCATTCCCCGGCTACCACCAGGCACGGCGTTGCTGGCGGTCGCACTGATCGGGACCACCGTGGTCCCTTACAACCTCTTCCTGCACGCGAGTTTGGTGCAGGAGAAATGGGGGCCGGGTCTGGATTCGCGGGAATCTCTCCGAGCGGCGAGGACGGACACGGCGGTGTCGATCTCCGTCGGAGGTGTAATCACTCTGGCCGTGATGGCGACGGCGTTCGGCGGGATGTACGTCAAGGGCATGCAGGCCGAGACCGGTCGGGACCTCGCGTCCGCCCTGGAGCCCCTCCTCGGGGACGCGGCTGGCTGGGTCTTCGCGGCGGGCATGTTCGCGGCCGGGTTCACGTCCGCCGTAGCCGGCCCGCTCGGCGCGGCGTACGCGATTGCCGGTACACTGGGCCAGGACACCG
The DNA here is from genome assembly GCF_024519795.1 of Micrococcus sp. Mcc89. Lineage (NCBI taxonomy): Bacteria > Bacillati > Actinomycetota > Actinomycetes > Micrococcales > Micrococcaceae > Micrococcus > Micrococcus sp. Mcc89. The sequence goes on from NZ_JALJRI010000027.1 coordinate 54,291, forward strand.
ATCTGCGCAGCGTCCCTGCTCGCATCGTGTGGGGCGCAGTCCTTGCGATCGGCGCCGTCATTGCCCTGACGGGCACGAATCCCACGGAGGTCATCGTCATCGCACAGGCGGCGAACGGGCTTCTCTTGCCCATCGTGGCCGTATTCCTGATGGTCGTGATGAACAGTCGTCGGCTGATGGGTTCGCATCGGAACGGCCCACTGGCCAACGCCCTGGGAGGGCTTGTCTGTCTTGTCGTCATCGGGCTCGCGGTTTACCAGCTGGGCGGGCTTGCCGGGCTGTGGGATTGAGGCCCGGCGATGAGGCGCGCCGCCGAATGACGTCCCTTACCGACTGTCGTGAGCCGACGGCATGCGACTGAGCCATTCCTCCCGTCACCCGTTTCCTGAACGAAAGCGCTTCGACACGCCGCCGTTTCATCAACGAAAGCCTTCGACACGCCCCGTCCGGCCCCTCCCGGCGGCCCTGTGACGCGGCGTACACGTGTGGGATACTGGCGGCACGCCGCATGCCCCGCGCGGGAGAGCGTCGGCGCGCGTCCTGCCCCGGCCGGCCGCGTGAGCAGGCCGCCGAAGGAGCAAACCCTCCCCGGGAATCTCTCAGGCATCCGTACCGCGTGGGGTCAGGCGCTCTGGAAAGCGTCTCACTCCGCCGCGCCCGCGTCCGGACCGAGACCACCGACGGTGCAAGCCGCCCACCCGGGCGTCGGAAACTCTCAGGTCCATGACAGAGCGGGGAGGAGCAGAGCCACGCCGTGACCACGGCAGGATCCCCCCGGAGGTACCCCGTGACCAGCCCCCAGACCACCGAGAGCACGACCGCGCTGCCCCACGAGCGCGTCGAGCCCAAGGACACCGCCTCGGCCCCCTTCGTGGCCCGCCACATCGGCCCGCGCCCCGCGGACGTCGAGCACATGCTGCAGACCCTGGGCTACGACTCGCTCGAGGCCCTCGTGGACACCGCCGTCCCCGCCGGCATCCGCCAGCCGAAGCCCCTCGAGCTGCCCGCCCCGCTGACCGAGTCCGCGGTCCTGGAGCAGCTGCGCGAGATCGCCGGCCGCAACGTCATGAAGACCCAGATGATCGGGCAGGGCTTCTCGGACACCGTCACCCCGGGCGTCATCCTCCGCAAGGTGCTGGAGAACCCGGCCTGGTACACGGCCTACACGCCGTACCAGCCGGAGATCTCCCAGGGCCGCCTCGAAGCCCTCCTGAACTACCAGACGATGGTCCAGGACCTCACCGGCCTGGACATCGCCAACGCCTCTCTGCTGGACGAGGCCTCCGCCGCCGCCGAGGCCGTGCTCCTCATGCACCGCGCCAACCGTCGCAGGACCGACGGCGTCACCCTCCTCGACGCGGACCTCTTCCCGCAGACCCTCTCCGTGGTGCGCCTGCGTGCCGAGGCCGTGGGCATCGACGTGCGCGTGGCCGACCTCTCCGCAGGCATCCCGGAGGACGTCCGCGCCGAGGTCGAGGAGAAGGGCCTGTGCGGCGTCGTGCTGCAGCAGCCCGGCGACTCCGGCCGCATCCACGACCACGCCGCCGTCATCGCGCAGGCCAAGGAGGCCGGCGCCCTCGTGACCGTCGCGGCGGACATCCTCTCCCTCGCCCTGATCACCCCGCCCGGGGAACAGGGCGCGGACATCGCCGTCGGCTCCACGCAGCGCTTCGGCGTGCCCCTGTTCTTCGGCGGCCCCCACGCCGCCTACATGGCCGTGAAGGAGGGCCTGCAGCGCAGCATGCCGGGCCGCCTCGTGGGCGTCTCCCACGACGACGCCGGCAAGCCCGCCTACCGCCTCGCCCTCCAGACGCGCGAACAGCACATCCGGCGCGAGAAGGCCACCTCCAACATCTGCACCGCCCAGGCGCTGCTCGCGATCGTCGCCTCGATGTACGCCGTCTACCACGGCCCCCAGGGCATCGCCCGCATCGCCCGCCACGCCCACGCCCAGGCCGTCCGCCTGGCGGAGGCGCTGCGGGCCGGTGGCGTCGAGGTCGCCGAGGAGCACTTCTTCGACACGATCACCGTCCGCGTGCCCGGCCGGGCCGAGCAGGTCCTGCAGGCCGCCGAGGAGAACGGCGTGAACCTGCGCCTGGTGGACGCGGACACCCTGCGGATCGCAGCCGATGAGACCACCGTCGACGCCGACCTCGTGGCCGTCCTGACGGCGTTCGGCCTGGACGCGGGCTCCCTGCCGGCCTCTGCGCACGAGGGCGCCGTGGCCACCCCGGCCGTGCCGGAGTCGCTGCGCCGCTCCTCCGCGTTCATGATGCACCCGGTGTTCAACACCCACCACTCGGAGACGAAGATGCTGCGCTACCTGCGCCGCCTCTCCGGCTACGACCTGGCGCTGGACCGCACCATGATCCCGCTGGGCTCGTGCACCATGAAGCTCAATGCCACCGCGGAGATGGAGGCCATCTCCTGGCCCGAGTTCTGCTCCATCCACCCGTTCGCGCCCGACCACCAGACCGAGGGCTGGCGGTTCCTGATCGCGGATCTGGAGGCCAAGCTCGCCGAGATCACCGGCTACGCGGGCGTCTCGGTGGCCCCGAACGCCGGCTCGCAGGGCGAGTTCGCGGGCCTGTGGGCCATCCGCCAGTACCACCTGGCCCGCGGTGAGGGTGAGCGGGACATCTGCCTGATCCCGGCCTCCGCCCACGGCACCAACGCGGCCTCGGCCGTGCTGGCGGGGCTGAAGGTCGTCGTCGTCGCCACCGCCGACGACGGCACGATCGACGCCGCCGACCTGGACGCCAAGATCGCGGCGAACGAGGGCCGCATCGCGGCCATCATGATCACCTACCCCTCCACGCACGGCGTCTACGACGCCGACGTCAAGGAGGTCTGCGCCACGGTGCACGCCGCGGGCGGCCAGGTGTACATCGACGGCGCCAACCTCAACGCGCTCGTGGGCCTGGCCCAGCCGGGCGAGTTCGGCGGAGACGTCTCCCACCTGAACCTGCACAAGACGTTCTGCATCCCGCACGGCGGCGGGGGCCCGGGCGTGGGCCCCGTGGCGGTGGGCGAGCACCTGGTGCCGTACCTGCCCTCCCGCGAGGCCCTGATGACCGCGGCCCCGCACGGCTCGGCCGGCGTGCTGCCCATCTCCTGGGCCTACATCCACCTGATGGGCGCCGAGGGCCTGCGCTCCGCCACCGCGCACGCGCTGCTGGGCGCCAACTACATCTCCCGCCGCCTCGCGCCCCTCTACCCGACGCTGTACACGGGCAACGACGGCCTCGTGGCGCACGAGTGCATCCTCGACCTGCGCGAGCTCACGGCCCGCACGGGCGTGACCGCCGAGGACGTGTGCAAGCGCCTCATCGACTACGGGTTCCACGCCCCCACCCTGGCGTTCCCCGTGGCCGGCACGCTCATGGTGGAGCCCACCGAGTCCGAGGACCTCGAGGAGATCGAGCGGTTCATCGAGGCGATGGAGGCCATCCACGCCGAGATCACCGCCGTCACCCCGGAGACCGTGGCGGACTCCGTCCTGCGTCGCGCCCCGCACACCCTCAACGTCCTGATGGCCGACGAGTGGGATCGCCCCTACTCGCGCGCCCAGGCGGGCACGCCGGTGCCGAGCCTGCGTCTGGACAAGTACCTGCCGCCGGTGGGCCGCATCGACGGCGCCTACGGCGATCGCAACCTCGTGTGCTCGTGCCCGCCGCCCGAGGCGTTCGAGGGCGCCGTGGCCGACACCGCCGACGAGGACTGAGAGGATCACCCCCATGAGCGATTCGACGCGCAACTCCCCGCTGCACCCGGTCCACGAGGCCGCGGGCGCCACGTTCACGGACTTCGGCGGCTGGAACATGCCCCTGAAGTACGGCTCCGAGCTGGCCGAGCACAAGGCCGTCCGCACCTCCGCAGGCCTGTTCGACCTCTCCCACATGGGCGAGATCCGGGTCACCGGCCCGGAGGCCGGGGCCATGCTGGACCACGCCCTCTCGAGCGTGCTCTCCACGTTGAAGCCCGGCCGCGCCAAGTACGCCCTGTGCCTGACGGACGCCGGCACCGTCCTCGACGACACGATCGTCTACCGGATGGACGACGGCGAGGCCGGCTCCGAGCCCGACTACCTGGTGGTGCCCAACGCTGGCAACATCGCCGCGGTCCACACCGCCCTGAACCAGCGGGCGTCGGGCTGGGACGCCGTCGTCGAGGACGAGTCCTCGACCACCGCCCTCGTGGCCGTGCAGGGCCCGCAGGCCGAGAGGATCCTCGCCCGGGCCATGCCGGAGGCCGCGGCGCAGCTGGCCGAGCTGAAGTACTACGGCCACCTGACCCTGACCGTGCCCACGGACGCCGGTGACGTCATCGCCGTCGTCGCCCGCACCGGCTACACCGGTGAGGACGGCTTCGAGCTGTTCCTGCCCGCCGCCTCCACCGCCGAGGCCGGCGACCGCGGCTCCGCCGTGTGGAACACGATGCTCTCGGCCGCGGACGAGGCGGGCGTGGAGCTGACGCTGTGCGGGCTCGCCTCGCGGGACTCGCTGCGCCTCGAGGCGGGCATGCCGCTCTACGGCAACGAGTTGGACACCGGGCACCAGCCGCACGCCTCCGGCGTCGGCTTCGCGGTGCCCGCGAGCAAGGAGGCCGACTTCGTCGGCCGGTCCGCGCTGGTCGGCAAGGACGACGTCGAGGAGGTCGTCGTGGGGCTGCAGGGCGCGGGTCGGCGTGCCGCCCGGCACGGCTACGCCGTGCTGGACGAGTCCGGCGAGCGGGTGGGCGAGGTGACCTCGGGCGCCCCCAGCCCGACCCTCGGACACCCCATCGCCCTGGCCCGCGTCCGCCGCGACGTGGCCGCCGAGGGCACGTCCCTGCAGGTGGACCTGCGCGGCCGCGGTGAGCCGTTCACCGTGGTGGCCACCCCGTTCTACCGCCGGGAGCGCTGAGCCCGACGCAGCCGTCCCTCGGCCCACCGCTCGGCGGTCCCGGGGCCCTTCGCTAGACTCGGGCTCCGGGCCGTCGTCGCGGCCCCCCGTCCCACCGTCCACCTGCAGGAAGTCCGCATGACTCACGTCGCCGCCCGTGCCCGGGTCCCCCTGAAGGGGCTGCTGGTCTTCCTCGCCGTCGCCGCTGTGCTGCTCCTGCTGGGCATCGCCACCGTCCTCCGCGGCGTGGCCGCCGACGCCGCCCGCGTGGACATCGTCTCCGTGCTGGACGGCAACACCGTGGTGGTGAACCAGGGCGGCACCGAGCGGACCGTGGTCCTCGCCGGCGTCACGAGCGCGGGCCGCAACCCCGAGGGCCTCAAGGTCGGCCCCGACCTCTGCATGGGGGAGGAGTCCTACGCCTGGCTGCGTGATCGGCTGCCGCAGGGGGCGACCGCGAGCATGACCACCTCGGACGAGGGCGCGCCCGAGGGGATGGAGAGCGCGGTCATCTCGATCGGCGGCGGCACCGTCAACGTGGCCATGGCGGAGGCCGGCATGGCCGCCCCCACGGAGGTCGCCGTCAGCGAGGGCCTGGCGGAGGAGATCGCGCAGGCCAATCAGGAGGCCGTGGGCCGTGGCGTGGGGCTCTACGACATCGAGGAGCCCTGCACGTACCAGAACCTGCTCTACGAGGCCCAGTTCGCCCTGGAGCAGATCCCGGAGGACGCGGAGGCGTCCCTGACGAAGATCGACGAGCGATCGGTGGAGTACGCGGCCGGCCTGGACCAGGTGCGCCTGGTGCAGCAGGAGGTCCGGGCCCTCGACCCGGAGAACGGCACGTTCGCCGACCTCGCCTACGGCCCGGCCAAGGACTCGCTCCTGGCCGAGGCGGACCCGGTGGTGGAGCACGGGATGCAGGTCCTGAAGGACCTCAACACGCGGCGCAACGAGATCGCGGCCCGCGGCTGACCCCGCCGCGCTCAGTCCAGGGCGAGGGTGACGAGCCCGAGCTGGGCCGCCCGGATGATCAGCTGGACGCGGTCGCGGACCTCCAGCTTGGCCATGATCCGCGTGAGGTTGGCCTTGACCGTGGACTCGGAGACGAAGAGGTTCGCGGCGATCTCCGGGTTCGACTGACCCCGGGCCAACAGCCGCAGCACGCCCAGCTCCCGCTCGGTGAGGTCGGAGCCGTCGGGGCTGCCGGGCTGCACCGGGGTGGGGCCCACCGTCGGCCGGTCCCGCTCGATCGAGGCGAGCAGCTTGGTCGCCACGGCGGGGGAGAGCACGGACTCGCCGCGATGGACGGCCTGAATGGCGCCCAGGATGGCCGGCGGCTCCGCGTCCTTGAGGAGGTAGCCGCCCGCTCCGGCGCGCAGGGCCGGCACGAGGTAGTCCTCGGACGTGAACGTGGTGATCGCCAGGACCCGGATCGCGGGGTGGGTGTCCTTGATCCGGCGTGTGGCCTCCACCCCGTCCATCAGGGGCATCTGCATGTCCATCAGGACCACGTCCGGCTCGATGGCGGCGCACGCCTCCACGGCTTCGACGCCGTTGGCGACCACACCCACGCAGGTCATGCCGGGGGCAGAGTCGACGAGCACGCGGAGCGCGCCGCTCATGAGCGGCTGGTCGTCGGCGATCAGGATGCGCAGCTCTTCGGACACGCAGGTCAGCGTAACCGGTGCTGTGGCGCATGCCACCTTGTCGGCGTCGGGGCGAGGCCGGGGTGCCCGCCGGCCGTCATCTGCGCCATGCCGCGGCGCGGCCTGTGCGCGGCGTGCACCATTTGTGACGGGCATCATACATACTGGGGCCATGAAGACTCGCGCTCTCCTCGCTTCCGCTCTCCTGCTCGCCTCCACCCTCGTCGGCGCTCCGGCCGCCGCCGCCTCGGCGGCCTCGGCCGAGGACGACGTCGTCACGACCCTGGGCCTCGGCAAAGGCACTGCGGAGTGGACGTGCCGCCACTTCGGCATCTGGTGCGACTGACCCCGGGGCGGTCCGCCCCCGATGCCTGATTCGAGCCCATCGACCCCCTCCGTCCGGAGCGGCGCGCCCTCCCGGGCGCGCCGCTCTTCGGCGTGGCGTCAGGCGCGCAGCCTGCGGTGGCGCGCGTTCTGGGCCGCGGCGCCGCTGAGCCGCGTCTATCTCGCCTTCGGGTCGGCGTTCCTGCTCGCCTCGACCGCGTCCGACATCGGTCTGTTCGGCCCGGGCCACGGCGCCATCCCGGTCCTGGACGGGATCGCCATCGCGTCGGCGACCAGCGCCTTCCTCGCCCAGTGGTGGCGCAGCACGGTGGGCTTCGCCCTGCTCCTGCCCGGGGCCGTCGCGACCGTCGTCGGCGGTTCCGAGGTGCTCTTCGCCGTCGTCGCGCCCGTGGTCCTCGGGGCCGTCGCGGCGACCGCCCGTTCCTGGGGGTTCGTCGTCACGGCCGCCGTCCTGGCACTGACCTGGGGCGTCGCCCAGCCGTTCGCGGTGGGTCAGTCGAACGCGACGTGGTTCATCCTGCTGCTCATGTCCATGGGCCTCGGCGGCGGGCTCTTCATCCGCGAGAGCTTGGCCCGGCGGGAGCGGGATCGCCGCCGGGTGTTCGAGGCGGAGGAGCGGGCCCGGCTGGCCGCCGAGGCCGAGCGTCGCTCCCTGGCCCGCGACCTGCACGACGTGGTCGCGCACAACCTCACGATCATCTCGATGCAGGCCCGGACGGCACGCTACCTCGGCGCCCCGGAGGCGGCTCAGGGCGTGCTGGACGTGGTGGGGGACTCCGCGAAGGACGCGCTGCGGGACCTGCGGCGCATGCTCTCCATCCTCCAGGAGGACGGGATCGTGGACCCGAGCGGTGAGCCGGGCGCCGCGGGGGGCGCGGACGGGGCGACGTCCGCGGATCCGGTGCTGTCCGTGGCCCAACTGGCCGAGGAGCTGCGCAGTCTCGGCATGACGGTGGAGACGGACGTCCGCTGCGACCAGAACGCGATGCCGATCTCCGTGCGCTCCACCCTGCACCGGGTGCTCCAGGAGGCCACCACGAACGTCGCCAAGCACGCCGGCGAGGGCGCGCGCGTGTGCATCGAACTCCGCGACGCGGGGCCGGACGTGGTGCTCGAGGTGGAGAACACCGTCACCGAGCGGTCCGGCCCGCCGCAGTGGAACTCCTCCGGTGTGGGCCTGAACTCCATGCGGGATCGCGTGGCCACCTTCGGCGGCACGATCGAGGCCGGGCCGGGGGGCTGGGGGTGGCGGGTGCGCGCGGTGCTCCCCAGGTGCGTCTGACGAGGCCGACGCCGTCGCAGCGGCGGACCAGACCCATGTGACCTGCATCACATCAGGGCCCGAAAGTCTGCACCTTCCGCCACTGTCGGGGGCGCCGTCGTCCCTCCTAGAGTGGGTCATGCCCCATTGAGACGGTGCACAGTGCGAATCACGAGCCGGGATACATGCCTGAGGGGATGCGGGCCCCGGACGCGGTTCCGAGAAGGACGATGGCCATCCGGCCATCGTCCTTTCTCGTTGTCGGGCGTGCTCAGGCCGGCTCGGCGGGCGACGGCTCCGGGGTGACCGTGCGGACGAGGGGACGGGCCGCGGTCCGGCCCAGGGCCATGAGCACGGCGGCCGGGAAGCCGATCACCGGGATGAGCATCGGCAGGATGCCCGCAGCGCCCTGCGTGAGCACCACCAGGCCGTAGAGCATGCCGATCAGCGCGTACGCCAGCACGTGGACCCACTGGTTGAGCACGTGCCGGAACGCCCAGTTCACGAGCAGGCACAGCGGCAGCCCCACCACCAGCCCGGCGACCCCGACCACCGTCAGCAGCGGTGTCAGGCTGCCGAAGGCCTGCAGCCCCGGGACCACGGCCAGGATCGCCACCACGGCGGCCATCACGAGGTTGGGCAGCAGCCAGGCCACGAGGAACCCGTTCAGTCCCATGCGCAGCTGCGGGCGGGGGCCGGAACGGGCCGCGCGGCGACGGGCACGGGCGGCGGACGCGACCGGGGCGGGGGTGGTCATGGCGGGGACTCTCCGGGAGGGGGATCGACGACGTCGGGCGGGTCCCCACTGTAGTGGGCCGGGCTGGACGGGCCCCGGGAGAGTTCCCGGTCAGGCGCGCCGGTCGCCGTCCACGTGGAAGGTCAGGTCCTCGACGCCGGGGAAGGACTCGATCTCCTGGAACGCGTCCCAGGCGTCGCTGTCCGCCTCGGCGTCCGCGGGCAGGGTCACCGTCAGGGCGCCGATCTCCCCGTCGATCACCTGCAGGCGCAGCTCGAGTTCGTGTCCTCCGGCGGAGCCGGAGGCGAAGCGGCCGCGGACGGGCCAGACGCAGTCGTTCGGCACCGCGCGACGGATGTCATCGTCGGTCTGGACGACGAGCGGCACCCAGTCCGGGACCTCGCCGGCTTCACGGATGGCCTCGGCCACCGAGGTGACGGTGCGCGCGTGCGGCAGCTGGGAGCGCAGCGCCTCAGCCCCGGGCAGGTCCCGGCCCTCGGCCAGCGCCGGGTCGAGCAGGGTCTCGAGCAGCACGCGCACCTCCACCGGCAGCTCGGCGGTGGCCTCGGGCTCGACCTCGTCGACCGTGTCCTCGTCCAGGCCGGCGGGGCCGGTGACGGCGAGTTCGACGGCGTCGCGGCGGGTCCGGCGGGCGTCCTCGTTGGCCAGCAGCATCGCCAGGGAGGCCGCTGCGGCCAGCGCGACGCGCGGGGCGGGGACGCCGACCCGCTGGAGCCCGCGCACCACGGCGCCGTCGATCCGGTCGTTCAGGCCGGTGGCACGCAGCGCGACCGCCGCGACCGCGCCGCCGACGGCCAGTCCGCCGAGCCCGCGCAGGGCACGCGCGGCGGGGGAGGGGGCCACCTCGCCGTCGGCGATCGCGGCGGTGTGGAGGGCGCCGGCGGTCTCGGCCGCGAGGAACGTGCCGCTGACGGCGGCCTCGAGCTCTGCGAGGGCCCGGCGCTCGCGCCCTCGGCGGGCGTGCGGATCCAACAGGGTGAGCCCGCCGACCGCGGCCGCCGCCGCCAGCCCGTAGAGCCGGCCGCCCGGGGCGAGGGCGCGCTGGCGCAACGCGGGGACGACGGCCTCCGCGTCGTCGACGGGAACGGACGACGCCGAGTGGTGGACCTCGCCGGGGACGGAAGGGGCGGGGGAGGGGAGCTTCATGCCCCCAGTGTGGCGCACCGCCCGGCTCAGGACGAGTCAGCGGCCCACGTGCGCGCTCAAGCGGAGCGCAGGCCGCCCTGCCACAGGGCGGCGAACGGCGTGCGGCCCTCCACCGCCTGCGCGATGCCGGCTCGCACGAACTCCTTGGCGCGGCGCGCGGCCTCGAGCGTGGTGGCACCCTTGGCCAACTCGGCGGTGACGGCGGCGGCGAGCGAGCAGCCCGCACCAGAGACGCCGGACTGGCCGATCTTCGGGGCGGAGAGCACCTCCACGGTGTCCCCGTCCACGAACACGTCCACGGCGTCCGGGCCGGGCAGGTGCATCCCGCCCTTGGCCAGGACGGCCGCGCCGGAGATCTCGTGGATGCGCCGAGCGGCCGCCGTCAGGTCCTCGACCGAGCGCACGGTCATGCCGGAGAGCTGCTCCGTCTCGAAGTGGTTCGGGGTGGTGAAGGTGGCCAGCGGCAGCAGCTCGGCCTTGAGCGCCTGGTCCGTGTCCAGGGCGTGGCCCGGCTCCTGGCCCTTGCAGATGAGCACGGGGTCCAGGACCACGTGGTCCCACTCGGCGCGGCGCAGGGCCGCGGCCGAGGTGCGGATGAACTCCGGGGAGCCCTGCATGCCCAGCTTCACGGTGCGCAGCCGCTCCGGGTAGTCGCCCTGGATGGCGTCGAGCTGCTGCTGGAGGATCTCGGTGGGCACGGGGAAGAAGCGGTGGTTCCAGTCGTCCTCCGGGTCGAAGGAGACGATGCAGGTCAGCGCCACGATGCCGAAGACGCCGAGTTCCTGGAACGTCTTGAGGTCGGCCTGGGCGCCGGCGCCGCCGGTGGCCTCGGACCCGGCGATGGTCAGGGCGAGCGCGGGGGCGGAGGCGGAGTGCTGGGGGGAGTGAGCGGTCTGGGGCATGCGCCCATGGTAGGACCGACCCCGGACGGGAAGCGCCCGACGGCCGGCGGTGTTCACCGGGGAACGAGGGTCCTCGGACCCGGAGCGTCCGCCCGGGCGCCCCGAGCGACCCGCGAAGGACGGGGACGGACGTGCTCGAGTTCCTCACCGGCACGGGCCTGGCCACCTCGGCCGGGCTCAACGCCTACATCCCCCTGCTCGCCCTGGGTCTGCTGGACCGGTTCACGGGGCTCGTCGACCTGCCCGCGGGGTGGACGTGGCTCTCCGCCGACGCCTCCCTCTGGATCCTCGGCGCCCTGCTCGCGCTCGAGCTCGTCGCGGACAAGATCCCCGGGGTGGACGCGGTCAACGACGTCGTCCAGACGGTCGTGGGAGCCGACACGGTCACGGTGGGGGCCGCCGCGCCCGTGCTCTCGGCGGCCGAGGACGTCTCGGCGGCCGGCCTCGTCGCGGCCGCGCTGTTCCTGCCGGTGCTGGTCGCCGTGCTGGTGGTCGCCGTCGTCGTGGGCCTGTGGCTGCTGGCCCGGCGGTTCCGCGACCGGCGGACGCGAGGCCGTGCCGCGGCCGTCCCGGGTGGGCCAGAATGGACGGCATGATCCTCATCAACCTGAAGTTCACCGTCCAGCCCGAGCGTGCCGACGAGTGGATGGACGCCGTCGCGAAGTATACCGCGGACGTGCGCTCTGAGCCCGGCAACCTGTTCTTCGAGTGGTACCGCCCGGTGGAAGGCGGCCCGAACGAGTACTTCCTGCTCGAGGGGTTCACGGACGAGGGTGCGCAGGCCCACGTCGCGTCCCCGCACTTCCAGGAGGGCCTGGACGCGATGCGCCCGCTGCTGGCGAGCACGCCCCAGATCATCTCCGAGCAGGTCGGTGCGGAGGGCTTCGGCCCGATGGGCGAGCTGCAGATCGACTGAGCCCGCCCCCGGCCAGAGGAGGCGACGGCGCCCGCGTCACGAGCGTGACGCAGGGCGCCGTCTCTGTATCCGGGGTCACACCCTGGCTACGGTGAGCGCATGAGCGCCGAGCAGAACAGCACCCAGACCCCCGGCCACCGCACCGCCCACGTCCCTGCCGGCCAGGATCTCGGCCACCGCTGGTCCACCCGCGAGGCCGATCACGACGATCCGGCCGACCGCCGCGCCGTCCGCCAGATCGCCGAGCTCGCCTTCGCGTCCACGGCCGAGGCCGACCTCGTCGAGGCGCTCGCCGGCGGCGCGGAGGGCTGGCTGCCCCAGTACTCCCTCGTGGCCATGACCGCCGCGATCCCCGGCACGGACCTGCAGTCGGACCCGATGGGCTACGGCACCCTGGTCCGGGCCCACATCGACGACGCCGAGGTGCTCGCGCTCGCCCCGCACGGCGTCCTGCCCGAGCACCAGGGCGAGGGCGCCGGCACCGCGCTCGTCAACGCCCTGCTGCAGGCGACGCAGGCCGACGGCGAGGAGGTCGTGGTGGTCTACGGCTGGCCCGAGTACTACGCGAAGTTCGGCTTCCACCGGGCCTCCGAGCACGGCGTGCACGCGGCCTTCGCCCGGCAGCCCGAGGCGCTGCAGGTCCTCACGCTCCAGGACGGGGCCGAGGTGCCGGCCGGCGAGTTCCGCTACCCGCCCGCGTTCGGGGCGGAGAACGCGCAGGTCGCCGGCCGCTGAGAGCCCGGTCTCAGTCCAGGAGTCGGCGCACGGCGGCGAGCGTCCGTTCGGCCTCGGCCGGCTCGGCCGTGAGCCGCGCGATGACCTCCGCGAGGTCCGCGCGCAGGCCGGCCTCGGCGTCGTCGGCCGGGACGTGGAGCCACGCCCGCAGGGCGCGGTTGTGGACGGCCACCACGGCCGCCGCCAGCCCGACGGCGACCCCGCCGCGCACGGGCGTGTCCGGCAGGGCCGTGGCGAGCCAGCCGGAGAACAGCTCCGTGTAGCGGTGCGAGGTGAGCAGCTCGCGCGTGCGCAGCGCCTGGGAGCCGCGCAGCAGGCGGGAGCGCGCCCGGGCCCGGTCCGGATCGGCGGTGTGATGCCGGAAGACCTGGAGGACCGCCTCCTCCAGGGCCTCCCGCACGCCGAGGGAGGTGCCGCGCAGGAAGTCGTCCAGGCGGGCGAGCAGCGCCGCGTGGTCGGCGAAGACCACCTCCTCCTTCCCGCCGAGGTGGCGGAAGAAGCTGGCCCGGCTCATGCCGGCCTGGCGGGCGAGCTGGTCGGCCGTGACGGCGTCGTAGCCCTCGCGGTCCAGCAGGTGGATCAGGGCGGTGAGGGTGTCCTCGGCGGGCGTCGTCATGCGGGCCATGGTGCCACGGGCGCGGAGAGGAGGTGAGACTGCGTCTGATTCTGTGAGATGGCGTGTCAGTTGGTGTAGGGTGATGGCGGACACACCCATCTCTCCGACCCCGCCCGGGAGGCCACCATGACCGAGACCCTGCCCACTGTCGAGCCCGAGTACGACGTCGCCACGCCGCTGGACACCGACTTCTACCTCGCACTCACGGACGTCTCCGACGCCGAGAAGGACGTGTGGCGTCGGGCCCGCGCCTTCGCACTCGAGCCGGACGTGCTGCCCCGGATCCGGGAGGCGTGGGACCGCCACGAGTACCCGCTGGACCTCGTGGCCCGCCTGGGGCAGGCCGACCTGCTGCGCGACGGCGTCCCCGTGGACGGGCTGCCCGACGTCTCCCGCGTGGCAGCGGGCCTGGCCACGATGGAGCTCTCGCGCCTGGACGGCTCGATCGCCACGATGACGGGCGTGCAGGGCGGTCTGGCCATGCGCTCGATCCAGCTGTGCGGCAGCGAGGAGCAGCGTGCCGAGCACCTGCCGGCCATGGCGCGCGGCGAGCTCTACGGCGCCTTCGCGCTCACGGAGCCGACCCACGGCTCCGACTCCGTCTCGCTGGAGACCCGCGCCGAGCGCGTCGACGGCGGCTGGCGGCTGCACGGGCACAAGAAGTGGATCGGCAACGGGGCCGCCGGCGGCGTGACCGTGGTGTGGGCGCGCAGCGCCGAGGACGAGAAGGTCCGCGGGTTCATCGTGCGCCAGGAGTCCGAGGGCTACACGGCCGAGGTCATCAAGGGCAAGGTCGCGCTGCGGGCCATTGACCAGGCCCACATCACCCTCGACGGCGTGTTCGTGCCCGACGCCGACGTCCTGCCCGAGGCCCGCTCCTTCAAGGACACCTCCCGCGTCCTCTTCGCCACGCGCGTGGGCGTGGCGTGGTCCGCCCTCGGGAAGGCCGTGGGCTGCTACGAGGCGGCGGTGCAGTACGCGGGGCAGCGCGTCCAGTTCGGCCGGCCGCTGGCCGCCGCCCAGAGCGTGCAGACCCGTCTGGCCGAGATGCTCTCCCAGCTCACCCAGGTGCAGCTGCTCGTGCTGCGCGCGACCCGGCTCGAGGACGAGGGCCGGCTCACCGGGCCGATGGCGTCCATGGCCAAGTACTCGGCGACGCGCGCCGCGCGGTCCATCGCCGCGAACGCGCGCGACCTGCTCGGTGGCAACGGCATCCTCATCCAGAACGAGGTGGCCCGCCACTTCGCGGACATCGAGGCGATCCACACCTACGAGGGCACCGAGACCGTGCAGGGGCTGATCATCGGCCGCGAGATCACGGGGGTCGGCGCGTTCGTGTGAGATGACGCGAGCGGGGGCGGCGGCGTGAGCCAGAGATTTCTGCTGGTACGCACGCCCCCCTGCCGCCGATTCGTCTGGCTCGGCGGCCGATTCATCTGGCTCACGCACGCAGAGGGAGCCGCAGGTGGGCGGCGAGGTCGCGCAGCAGGGCGTCGAGGCCCCGCTGGGTGAAGGCGCTGGCGGTCACGCGCAGCACGATCCACCCCTCGGCCTGCATCCGGCGGTCGCGCTCGATGTCACGGCGCCACTGCTGCGGGTCCGTCCGGTGATGATCGCCCTCGTACTGCACGCAGACACGGGCCTCCCGCCACACCAGGTCTGGCCGGACGGTGGACCCGTCGCTCAGCATCAGCAGCGGATTCACCTCCGGCTCCGGCACACCCGCGTCGGCCAGCGCCAGTCGCAGGAGCGGCTCGGCCCGCGAATCCGCGCCGTCCCTGAGCAGCGGCAGGGCCGCCCGCAGGGTCCGCGTCCCTCGCCGCCCACGCACCCGGAGCACCTCCGCCTCCAGATCCCGCACGGTGCACCGTGGATGGTCGCCGGGACGACGTCGGCCCGCCGGGCCGTCAGCCCGTTGCAGCAGGCTGTCCCCGGCGGCGACGACGTCGGCCAACGGCAGACCCAGCTGCGCCAGCGCCGCCCAGGTGGCGGCCGGCGTCGTGATCCGCACCCCGGCACGCACCAGCACGGGGTCCTGCGGGTGCAGCTCATGTCCGACGACGCCGCTGCGGCGCGGCGCCCCGCCCTCGGCCCGCGTGCGCGCCAGATGGAGGGGGCCGCGCTCCCACTGCCGCGGCAGCCACATCTCCCAGAGTCGAGCGGCGGTGGCGTGGGTGGCCGCGGTGCCGGGGTTCGTCTGCTGGAGGGCGCGGACGACGTCGGCCAGTGAGGGCTGACCCCCGGCGGTGTGCCGCAGCCCGTGGTGCGGGGCGTCGAACCGGGGGCCGCGCAGCTGCGAGGCCGTCAGGCCGGCCTGCAGCCCTGCGGCGACCGGGAAGACGGGGCTGAGGGTGGCGTCGTCGTGCGGAGGAGGGGCGACCATGCCGCCAGCCTTCCCTTCCACCAGCGGACCCGGTGCCGCGACAGCGAGGGCCGTGGAAGGCGAGCCAGGTCGGCGGCCCTGTGCAGGAGCCGCTGAATCGTCTGGCTCACGTCCCCCACGCGTCCGCGCGGCGCTGAGCCAGACGAATCGGTCGCGACAGCCCCCTCAGAACAGCAGAAACGTCTGGCTCGCGCCCGTCGCAGCGTGCCGGCGCACCCAGCGCCCCTCAGCCCTTCGGGGCGTAGTACCGGCCGAGGGTCTCGCCCTTGAGCTCCGCGAGCGTGCCATCCTGCATGGCCGCGCGGATCCGGTCCACGAGCGAGACCGTGAACCGCTCGTTGTGGATAGAGAGGAGCGTGTGCGCCACCATCTCCTTCGCCTTGAACAGGTGCCGTAGGTACGCGCGCGAGTAGTGGGCGCACGTGTAGCAGTCGCACTCGGGGTCCAGCGGGCCGAAGTCGCGGCGGTACTTCGCCCCGGGCAGGTTGTAGCGCCCGTCGCGGGTGTAGAACGCGCCGGTGCGGGCCACACGGGTGGGGGAAACGCAGTCGAAGGTGTCGGCGCCGTTCTCGACGGCGGTGAACAGGTCGTCGGGCTCGGAGATGCCCAGCAGGTGGCGCGGCTTGTCCTCGGGCAGCTCCTGCGCGCACCAGCCCACGATGGTCCCGAGGTTCTCCTTCTCCAGGGCCCCACCGACGCCGTAGCCGTCGAAGCCGGACGCCACGCCGTCGAGCTCCCCCGCGGCCGGGAACTCGGCCCGCATCGCCGCGAGGTCGCGGCAGGCCTTGCGGCGCAGGTCCTCGTACTGGGCCCCCTGGATCACGCCGAACAGCGCCTGGTACGGCCGCGCCGAGCGGACCCCGGTGAGGCGGGCGTGCTCGTCGAGGCAGCGCTGGGCCCAGCGGCGGGTGCGCTCGAGCGCCTCCTCCTGGTAGCCGCGGGAGTTGTGCAGGGTGGTCAGCTCGTCGAAGGCGAACATGATGTCCGCGCCGAGGTTGTGCTGGATGCCCACGGACACCTCGGGGGTGAACCGGTGCCGGTCCCCGGTGAGATGGGACTTGAACCAGACGCCGTCGTCGTCGACGTTGGCCAGGCGCTCCTTTCCGGGGGCGACGGCGTCGTCGGCACCCTGCCCTTCGGGCGCGCCGGGACCCTTCATGTCGATGACCTTCTTGAATCCCGAGCCGAGGCTCATCACTTGGAAGCCGCCCGAGTCCGTGAAGGTCGGCCCGGGCCAGTTCATGAACGCGCCGAGGCCGCCGGCCTCGTCCAGGAGGTCGTCGCCGGGCTGCAGGTACAGGTGATACGCGTTGGCCAGCAGCGCCTGCGCGCCGAGCTCCGCCATGGACTCGGGCAGCACGGCCTTCACCGAGGCCTGCGTCGCGACGGGGATGAACGCCGGCGTCTGGATCCGCCCGTGCGGCGTGGTGATCACGCCGGTGCGCCCGAGCGGGGCACCGTCCGCACCGCCGGTCTCCAGCCGGTGCGTCACCTCGAAGCCGAACTGCGAGGGATGCGCGGGGGCACCGGAGGCGGGCTGCGGCGTCGGGGCGGCGGGGGTCTCAGGCATGGGACCCAGGGTAGTGCGCGGGCACCGCAGCCCGCCCCGGGTCAGCCCAGCACCACCCGCGCCACCGCGCTCGCCACCACCAGGTCCTGCCAGGGCATGCCGGTGGTGACGAACAGGGCGGGCTCACCCTCCCGCCGACGCGCGGTCCCGGCCACGAGCTCGGCCAGCGTCACCGTGTCCTCGATCCCGGCCAGGGCCCCGGAGGCCACCGCGAGGGTCACGTCCCCGGCCTCGCGGGCGGCCGAGTCCCGCGACTCCACCGCCACGGTCGCGCGGCGGGCCAGGGCGTCGTCGGTCTCGCGGGCGTCCGTGGTGTGCGAGCCCATGGCCACGACCGTCGCGTGCTCCGGCACGAGCGTCCCGTCGAACAGCGGGGCCGTCGCGGCCGTGCACGTCACCACGACGTCCGCCTCCGCCACGGCTTCCGAGTCCGCGGTGCTCGCGGTCACGCCCAGCTCCGCTTCGATGCGCGCGGCCAGGGCGGCGGCCCGGTCGGCGTCGCGGCCCACCACGGACACCCACTCCAGCCCGAACACGTCCTGGAAGGTGAGCGCGTGCTCCCACGCCTGCACGCCCGTGCCGAACACGACCAGGTGCCGGGGCGAGGCGTCCGCGAGCAGCCGCACCCCGAGCGCGGACACCGCGGAGGTGCGCAGGCCCGTCAGCTCGACGCCGTCCAGCACGGCCCGCGGTGCCTGGCCGGGGGTGCCCGGGGCGCCGAACAGCACGTAGACGCCCTGGATGACCGGCAGTCCGCGCTCCGGGTTGTCCGGCGTGAGGGTGAGCAGCTTGGTGCCGACCTCGGTTCCGCGCGTCGAGGGCATCTGCAGCAGCTGCCCGGCGGCGGTGGGCACGCGGGTGCGGGGGGCGTCGGCCTCCGGGTCCAGGCCGGCGGCGAGGGCCGCCTCCAGCGCGTCGACGGCGGCGCTCGGGCTCAGGGCGGCGCGCACGGCGGGGCCGTCGATCCAGGGCAGGGAAGCGGTGGCGCGGTGCGTGTCCATGCGGCCACGCTACGGGGTGGGCCGGGCGGCTCAGCCGAACAGCGTGCGGAAGTTCGCCAGGATCCGGCGCGGGTGTTCGGGGTCGACGGCGGCCAGCCCCGCCACCGTGGGCTCGTACTCGCCCGGCGCGAAGTACCCGTGGTCGCGGTAGATCTCGAGGCGCTCGAGGATCCCGACCTGGTCCAGCTCCGGGTGGAACTGGGTGGCGTACTGGCGGGTGCCGAGCCGGAACATCTGCACGGGACAGTCGGCGCCCGCGGCGAGCAGCACCGCGCCGGGCGGCAGCGCGCTCATCGCCTCCTTGTGGCCGACGTACGCCGCGAACGTGCGCGGCACCCCGGCCAGCAACGGATCCGCGGCGCCCTCGTCGGTGAGCGTGACCTCGACGGGCGCGGCCGATTCGCCGTACGCGTTGTCCACGACGCCGCCGGCGTGCCGGCCCAGCGTGCCGACGCCGTAGCAGCAGCCGAGGAACGGCAGGTCGCGGCGCCGGACGACGTCGAGCATCCGGCCCAGCTCCGCCTCCACGGCGCGCTGCACGGGGGACTTGGTCTCCTCGGGATCGGTGCCCGTGAACGGGCTGCCGGGCAGGATCACGGCGGCGACGTCCGCGAGCTCCGCCTCCCAGTCCAGGCCGTCCGTGGCCGCGTCGGGGCGCTGCACGACGCGGTCCAGCCGCAGCACCCTCAGCCGGCCCTCCGGATAGCCACCCAGTCGCTGGACGGCCTCGACCTCGGCGGCCGCGGCGTCGTCTTCGGGGCGCGTCTGGACGAGGAGGAATGGCCGTGGGTGTGGGCTCGGGACGGCGCCGGTCGGGGTGGTCATCTCGGCAGACTAGCTGTAGGAGGGCATGACGTTGTTGACACGCACCGGGGCCAACGAGGCCGGA
>NZ_JALJRI010000028.1:0-27436 GCF_024519795.1 Micrococcus sp. Mcc89
TCCGGCCTCGTTGGCCCCGGTGCGTGTCAACAACGTCATGCCCTCCTACACCTAGGGTGGTGCCGACCCCCACGAGAACGCCCGAGAGGACCCCCATGCGCGTCGGAATGCTCACCTCCGGAGGCGACTGCCCCGGCCTCAACGCCGTCATCCGCTCCGCCGTCCTGCACGGCATCAAGTCGTACGACATGGAGATGGTGGGCATCCGCAACGGGTGGTCCGGCCTGATCGAGAAGGACGTCGAGGACCTGCCCCGCTCCCGCGTGCGCGGCCTGGCCCGCACCGGCGGCACCATCCTCGGCACCTCCCGCACGCACCCCTACAACGCGGAGGGCGGCGGCCCGGAGAACATGCTCCGCAACCTGCGCGAGCTGGACATCGACGCCGTCATCGCCATCGGCGGCGAGGGCACCCTGGCCGGCGCGAACCGCCTGGCCGCGGACGGGCTGCCGATCGTGGGCGTGCCCAAGACGATCGACAACGACCTGCAGGGCACCGACTACACGTTCGGCTTCGACACGGCCGTGCAGATCGCCACGGACGCCATGGACCGGCTGCGCACCACGGGCGAGTCCCACCACCGCTGCATGGTCGCCGAGGTCATGGGCCGCCACGTCGGCTGGATCGCCCTGCACTCGGGCATGGCCGCCGGCGCCCACGCGATCCTCATCCCCGAGGTCCGCACCCCGATGTCCCAGGTCGCCGAGTGGGTGCAGCAGGTCCACGACCGCGGTCGCTCCCCGCTGGTCGTGGTGGCGGAGGGCTTCGTCCCCGAGGGCCACGACGACCCGCTGGCCGAGGCCGGCGTCGAGGCGTCCGGCCGGCCGCGTCTGGGCGGCATCGGCGAGTGGGTGACCCGCGAGATCGAGGAGATGACGGGCATCGAGACGCGCAGCACCATCCTGGGCCACATCCAGCGCGGCGGCGCCCCCACCGCCACGGACCGCGTGCTCTCCACGCGCTTCGGCATGGGCGCCGTCGACCTCGTCGCCCAGCGCCGCTGGGGACAGATGGTGGCGGCCAACGGCACGGAGATCATCTCCATCCCCATGAGCGCCGCCCTCAAGGGCCTCAAGAAGGTGCCGGTCTCGCGCTACGACGAGGCGAAGATCCTGTTCGGCCGGTGAGACCCGACCACCCCGCCGTCGGCGTGCTGGCCCTCGGGCTGGCGCGTCGGCTCGGCCTGCCCGACACCGCGCTCCTGCCCGGCGACGCCCCGGCGGCGGGTGCCGAGCCGCGCCGCATCGAGGTGGCCCGGCAGGGCGTCGCCGAGGCGGAGGTGCTGGCCCTGCCCCTGGGCCACCGTCGTGGCGGGGCCGGCGTGGTTCACGCGTGCCTGCCGCGGCGTGCCCGCCGAGGCGCTGGGCGTGGAGTCGGCCCTGCTGCGGACGGCGGTGCGCGCCGCCGCCGGGGAGGCCGTGCGCTCGCGCGGCGAGTTCACGCTCTACGCCGCCGAGGAACCGCCGCCAGTCGACCCCTCGCGCACCGTCGCCGTGTCCGACGACCCCGCCCACGTCCACGCCGCGGTCGCGCAGGCCCCCGCAGACGACGTGGCCGAGGCGGGTGTCCCCTCCTGGGAGTCCTCGGTCGCGCTCGTTCCCGACGACGGCGCGGGACGGGCGATCGAAGCCGCGGTGGCGGCGGCGGGGCATCGCGTGACGGGCGGCGTGCTGGCCTCGCTGGGCACCCTCACCCCACCGCGGCTGCGCGGTCGTGGGCTCGGCCGCTACGCGGTGGCCGTGGCGATGGACCGGGCGGCGCTGGAGGGGCTGCTGCCGTTCGCCGAGGTGCCGGCGGGCCACACGGCCGCGCACCACGTGGCGATCGCCGTCGGGCTGGAGGCGGCGGGCACGCGGACCGTCCTCGCGCTGGACTGAGCCGGAGAGTCGGTCAGCGCAGGCGGCCCACGCCGCGCGGTCGGCCGACGACCTGCCCGGCGTCCGGGGACACGAGCGGCTCCTGGCTCGCGGCGATCCAGCCGCCCTCGGCGGCACCGTCCTCGCCGGGAGCGTCCTCGCGGACCAGCAGCTCGGCGTCCACGGGCACCGTGCGCTTGAGCAGCGCCAGGGCGACGGCGCCCGCCTCATGGTGCTGGGCCGCGGCGGTGACCGTCCCCACCGGACGGGCGGCGGCGCGGGCCGCGGGCGTGTCCTCGGCCGGCCGGAGGATCACGGGGGCACCGTGCTCGGGGAGCGCGTGGACGGAGCCGTCCAGGAGCAGGCGGGTGAGGCGGCGGGGCGGGCGGCCCAGGTTGTGCACGCGCGCCACGGTCTCCTGACCGCGGTAGCAGCCCTTCTCGAGGTGCACGGCGGTGCGCAGCAGGTCCAGCTCGTGCGGGATCGCGCGGTCGTCCACGTCGAGGGCCCGGCGGGGGCGACCGGCCTCGATGCGCAGCGCCTCGGCCGCCGTCGTGCCCGCCAGGGACCAGCCCGCGAGCACGCCCGTGCCGAGCGCGCGGACGGTGGCCTCGAGGTCGGCCCGGGTGACGAGGTACTCGCGCCAGGACCAGTCCGCGCCCGGGTGGGCCGCGGGATCCGGATCGGCCGTGTAGGCCCAGCCGCCCGCCCCGACGCGCGGCCACGGGTCCAGCCACACGGTGCGGTCCTCCCAGCCGGGCACGGGCGCGGTGGCGCCCACGACGGCGACCGCCCCGGTGTGGTCCCGCAGGGTGACGTCGTGGGAGAAGCGCATCGAGGTGAGCCACGCGGCGAGGCCCGGGCCGTCCTCGCGGTCCGTGACGAGCCAGGCCGCGGCGCCGTCCTCGAGCAGGTGGGCGGCGTGCTCGATCCGCCCCTGCACGTCGAGGAAGAGGATCTCGGTGCTCGTGCCGGGGGGCAGCGTCTCGACGTGCTGCGTGCCGAGCGTGTGCAGCCAGCTCAGCCGGTCCGGGCCGGACACGGAGAGCACGGCCCGGTGGGAGAGGTCGACCAGGGCGCGGCCCCGGGCGAGGGCGCGCTGCTCGGGCAGGGGGCGACCGTAGTGCGCGGCGACGCCGGCGTCCGGGCCGCGGCCCTCGACGGCGCCGCCGGCCGGCCCCTGCGGCTCGGCCACGGCCAGGTCCAGCAGCGGGCTGCGGGAGGCCGTCACGACTGCTCCCCGCGAGCCCCGCGAGGACGCTCGGCCCCCGGGGCGAGCCGACCCTCGGCCGCGCTCGGCATGCGGTCCAGGATGGCGGAGGCGTGCGCCTCGAGCTCGGCGCCCGCGGCGTCCGCGACGTCCCAGCGCCAGAACAGCTGCCCGTTCACGAGACCGGCCATGCGGGTGGCCCGGTGGTACGGGCCGGCGGCGGAGCCACGCAGGACCGCGTCCGTGGCCAGCTGCAGCTGCGGGCCCTTGATGCGGCCGTAGTACAGCTCGGACAGCGAGCCCGGATGCGTGATGGTGGCGGTCAGGCCGAAGCCCTCGTCGCCGGCGCGCAGCCGCTCGACGTCCTCGGCGGAGCGGAACGCGGGGACGATGTCCGCCGGGCGCATGCCGGGGCCGACGTCGCCGTCGCGCCGCGCCCGGTCCACCTGCCAGAAGCCGGACTCCACGGTCAGCGGACGCAGCAGCGTGCCGTCCGCCTCGCACAGCCACGATTCCGCGCGGTACTCCACGAACGGCAGACCGTGCTCGGTGAAGTCCACCCGCTGGTAGAAGATCTCGGTGTCGGCGGAGCCGTCGCCGAGGCGGCCCTGGCCCTCCCAGCTGCCGATGAGCCAGGACAGGGGGGCGAGCTCTGGGGTGAGGTCGTACGGGAGTTCAGTCGCCATGGCAGATCACGGCGCGGCCCGCCAGCGGGCCGCGCGTCCTCAGCGCTGGCCCTTGAAGAGGCCGTTGATGACGACCGCGGCGACGGCGGCCATGCCCAGGCCGGCCAGGACCACGAGGGCCAGGAAGAAGATCTCGAGCGCAAGAAGGGTATCCATGCGGGACATCCTACCGAGCGGGTCGGACCTGTCAGGCCAGGAAGCCCACCATGACGTGCGCCACGACGCCGGCCGCTCCCACGGGCGCCAACGCGAGGGCGTAGCCCGCCCGGCGCGGGCGCAGGGTGGTGCCCACCGGCCGGTCCTCGGGCCGCGGCCGCGACGACGGCGCCGTGGCGGCGGTCAGGGACACCAGCACGGCCACCGCGAGCGCCGCGGCCATGACGGCCGGCCGGTCCCGGGCGCCCACGCCGGCCAGCGCGGAGACGGGCCACGCGAGCACCGTGCTGAGGGGGATGACCACGAGCGCCAGGACTCCCGGCCGGCCCTGCATCCACGGGGTGAGGCCGACGAGGGAGACCGCGGCCACCGTGACCGCCAGCGTGATGACCAGCCCGGCGACCGCGGGGGTGTCGCTCCAGCGTGAGACGGCCACCCAGCACGCTGTCACGACGGCCACGAACGCCCCGCCCATCGTGGCGACGGTGGACTCGAGGCGCAGCGGCCGGCCGGTCCCGCGCACCAGCTGGACGACGAACGAGGCCATGGTGCTCCAGGCGACGACGACGGCGAGCGGCTCGAAGAGCGTCCAGGCCCCGCTGTGGCCGTCCTCGAGCGGCGGCCACAGCAGCATGAGCAGCACCGCGGCGCCCCCGGCGACGGCCAGGGTGACGCTGAGCGAGAGGCGCGCGGGCGCCCCCATCTGCCGCGGCCAGCCCCAGGCGATGACCAGGATCACGACGGCGGCGGCGAGGGCGGCGGGGACCGGGCCCAGCAACGCGGCACCGCCCAGGACGAGGGCGGCGACGGCCGCACTCAGGGCCATGGACAAGCGCATCACCTGCCCCATCCTGCCAGGTGCGCACCGGCTCGGCCCTGGGCGGGCGACGGCGGGGCGCACCTCGCGGGCCACCGTCCTCCTTCCGTAGGGTGGCCGGCATGGCCGAACACCCCACCCCCACGACCTCCGACGCCGACGGAATGCCGCGCGTCGTCACCCCGCGCCCGGAGGAGGCGAGCGCCGTCCTGGACCTGGCCGACCGCGCCGGGGCGGCGGACGGTCATCCCCCGCTGTCGGACCAGACGCGCGTGCTGCTCGCCCGCGGCGGGCAGCTCTGGTGGGGGGCCACCCGGGGCCCGGACGGGGCGATCGACGGGGCGGCCGTGCTCGTGCCCGAGGGCGCGGCGGCCGTGCTCGAGCTCGTCGTCGACCCGACCGCACGCCGCACCGGCCGGGGGACGGTCCTGGCCGACGCCGCGGCCGCCGCGGTCCGGGACCTGGCGCGGGAGGAGACCACGAGCGTCTGGGCCCACGGCATGCTCCCGGGGGCGGTCCGGCTCGCCCGGCGGCACGGCCTCGAGCCCGTCCGCGAGCTGCGCCGGATGCGCCTGTCGCACGCGGCGCTCGCGGCCCTGCCGGAGGTGCGGCTCGCCGACGGGGTGGCCCTGCGCGGCTTCGTCCCCGGCCAGGACGAGCAGGCCTGGCTGGACGTGAACGCCGCCGCCTTCGCGGACCACCCCGAACAGGGCAGCCTGACCCGCGCCGACCTCGACGACCGCATGGCGGAGGACTGGTTCGACGCCGACGGCCTCCTGCTCGCCGCCCGCGAGGCGGACGGGCGGCTGCTCGGCTTCCACTGGACGAAGGTGGAGCCGGATGCCGGAGCCGACGGCCCGCGCGTCGGGGAGGTGTACGCCGTGGGCGTCTCCCCCGACGCCCAGGGCCTCGGCCTCGGTCGGGCCCTGACGCTGGCGGGGCTGCACCGGATGGCGGAGCAGGGAGTCGACGTCGTGGACCTGTACGTGGACGCGGACAACACGGCCGCCGTCGCGCTCTACGCGTCCCTCGGCTTCGAGCTGTTCGCCGCCGACGCCCAGTACCGCCGCCCCTGAGACCCTCGGGCGGGGACCGGCCGGGCACATCCCGGCGGCCTCGTATCCTGGTGAGGCCGGCCCCGTGGGGTCGGCCACGCCCCGTGCCCTGCCCCAGCAGTCGTCGCGGCCGCCGCACCCCGAGAGGAACCCGCCCCATGCCTTCGTCCCACGCCGACCGCGTCGCCCGCTGGTCCACGGAGGACCGCGCCTCGGAAGGCCCCCGCGCCGAGGTGCTGGCCGCCGGCATGCTGCCGTGGCGCCGCGTGCCCGGCGGCCTCGAGGTGATGGTGATCCACCGGCCCCGCTACGACGACTGGTCGTGGCCCAAGGGCAAGCTCGATCCGGGTGAGACGCTGCCGGAGTGCGCGGTGCGCGAGCTGCGCGAGGAGGTCGGCCTGGAGCTGCGGCCGGGCATCCCGCTGTGCGTGACCGCGTACGAGGTGCCCGGCAAGCGGGGCGTACGTCAGAGCAAGGAGGTCTGGTACTGGGCCGCCGAGGTCGACGGCCAGCGCGCCCTCCCCGACGGCGACGAGGTGGACGAGGTCCGCTGGGTCGGGCCGGACGAGGCCCGGCGGCTGCTGACGAACGGCTCGGATCACGAACCGCTCGACCTGCTGCTGCGTGCCGCCTCCCGGGGGCGCCTGCGGACCGTGCCGCTGCTGGTGCTGCGCCACGCCAAGGCCAAGCCCCGCTCCTCGTGGTCCCGCGCCGAGCAGGAGCGTCCGCTGGCGGCGACGGGCCGGCGGCAGGCGCTCGCCGTCGAGGGCCTCGTGGCGGCCTGGCGGCCGGAGCGGCTGGTCTCCTCCCCGTGGCGCCGCTGCGTGGAGACGCTGGCCCCGCTCGTGAAGTCCAGCCGGCTGCCGCTGAAGACCAAGGGCGCGTTCACGGAGACCACGGCCCGGGAGAAGCCCAAGAAGACCCGCAAGGTGATGGCCGAGCTCATGGGCCGCTCCCGGCCGCTGGTCGTGTGCACGCACCGGCCGGTGCTGCCGACGCTGTTCGAGGTGGTCGAGGACGCGGCCGCCGGCCAGGCGGACCGCGTGCTGCGGGCCCTGCCGACCGAGGACCCGTGGCTGCGGCCCGGCGCTGTGCTCGTGGCGCACCGCGCGCTCGACCTCGACGGCGACGTGGTGGCCGTCGAGGTCTACGACCCCTGGGACGACTGAGCCGCCCGCGCGACCGGGCCACCGTTGAGCGGGCCCGCCCCCGGCCCTAGGCTCGGGTCATGGAGAACACCGCCGCCCAGAGCCAGCCCGAGAAGATCGTCCACGAGCGCCTCACGGTGACCCGGGACCCGGACCGTCAGCGCTTCGAGCTGCGCCAGGACGGGACTTTCATCGGGTTCCTCGGCTACGACCAGGAGACCGTGCGCGGCGCGGACGGTGAGGACACCGTGGTCCTGCGCCTGCAGCACACCATCATCGACGAGCAGTTCGGCCGCCGCGGCTACGCCCGCGCCCTCGTGACCATGGTCCTGGACAGGCTGCGCGCGGAGGGTGACCGGATCGTGCCCGAGTGCTCCTACGTGGAGGACTACCTGCGCCGCTACCCCGAGTACCAGGACATGGTGTTCCACGGCTGACCGGGGGCGGGGCCCTGCCCTGCCGGTACCCGCCTCCGCCGGGCCGTCGAGGACGCTCAGCGCGTCCGCTCGGATCGCTAGAGTGGGCCGGGTGAGCATCCCGACTCCCTACGAGGACCTCCTCGCCGACGTGATGGCCCACGGGGCCGTCAAGACGGACCGGACCGGCACGGGCACGCGCAGCGTGTTCGGCCGCCAGCTGCGCTTCGACCTGGCCGAGTCCTTCCCGCTGATCACCACCAAGCGCGTGCACTTCAAGTCGGTCGCGCTCGAGCTGCTGTGGTTCCTGCGCGGGGACTCGAACGTGCGGTGGCTCCAGGAGCGCGGCGTGCGGATCTGGAACGAGTGGGCGGACGAGGACGGCGAGCTCGGCCCCGTCTACGGCGTGCAGTGGCGCTCGTGGCCCACCCCGGACGGGGGCCACATCGACCAGATCGCCAAGGTCGTGGAGCAGATCCGGATGAACCCCGACTCGCGCCGGCACATCGTCACCGCGTGGAACCCCGCCGAGGTGGACGAGATGGCGCTGCCGCCGTGCCACGCGCTGTTCCAGTTCTACGTCTCCCCCGGTCAGGACGGCGCCCCCGGGCGGCTCTCGTGCCAGCTCTACCAGCGCTCGGCGGACCTGTTCCTCGGCGTGCCGTTCAACATCGCCTCGTACGCGCTGCTCACGGTGATGGTCGCGCAGCAGACCGGGTTGACGCCCGGCGAGTTCGTGTGGACCGGCGGGGACGTGCACATCTACGCGAACCACGAGGAGCAGGTGCGCGAGCAGCTCTCCCGCGAGCCGTACCCGTACCCGCGGCTGCGGCTGCGGCGCACCCCCGCGTCGATCTTCGACTACGACTACGAGGACTTCGAGGTCCTCGACTACCGTCACCACCCCACCATCACGGCGCCGATCGCCGTCTGAGCCGAGGATGCGCAGCGACCCCATGAGCCGGGCCACCCGTCCCACCGAGCCCGTGATCGCCATGATCTGGGCCCAGACCCCCGAGCGCGTCATCGGCCGCGACGGCACCATGCCGTGGCACGTCCCCGAGGACCTCGCGCACTTCCGGGCCCACACGCACGGCCACCCCGTGATCATGGGCCGGCGCACGTGGGAGTCGTTCCCGGCGCGGTTCCGCCCGCTGCCCGGGCGCACGAACATCGTGGTCTCCCGCACCCTGACGGCCACCGAGGAGGCCGGCGCGGAGCTGCGGGCCGCGGGCGCCGTCGTCGTGCCTGACTTCGGGGCGGCCCTGGCCGCCGCGGCCGAGGCCGACGGCTGTGACACCGTGTGGGTGATCGGTGGGGCGACCCTCTACGAGCAGGCCCTCGACGTGGCCTCCCGCGCCGAGGTGACCGTGATCGACGCGGACGTCGACGGCGACACGCACGCCCCGCTGCTCGACGCCCGCTGGCGGCGCACCGCCGTCGACCCCGCCCCCGACGCGTGGCTGGACTCCGCCTCCGGCCCGCGCCACCGCTTCGAACGATGGGAACGCGACTGACATGGCCCCGACCGACTCCGACCAGCGTCTGCTCTCCCCGCAGGCGGTCACGTTCCTCGCGCTCGTCGCCCTGCCCGTGCTGGCGTTCGTGTGCGCCGTGTTCGGGCTGATCCTCGTGCTGCAGGGCAAGACCATCGCCGGGCTGGTGTTCCTGCTCGTGCTGACCCAGGTGTTCGCCGTGGGCGGTCTCATCGCGTGGAACAAGCGGAAGCGCGGGCAGCAGGGCCGCTAGCCTGGAGGGCATGACTTCCGCTGCCCCCGCATCTGTGAACGCCCCCGACGCGGCCGCCGTGCCCACCGTGGGCCTGGTCGGCTGGCGCGGCATGGTGGGGTCCGTCCTCCTGCAGCGCATGGCCGAGGAGGGCGACTTCGCCCGCGTCCACCCGGTCTTCTTCTCCACATCCAACGCCGGCGGTCCCGCGCCCGTGCTCGAGGGCATGGCCGGCGACCCGGGCGTGCTCCAGGACGCGTACGACGTGGACGCGCTCACGGCCCTGCCCGTGATCCTCACCGCGCAGGGCGGGGACTACACGCAGGCCGTGTACCCGAAGCTGCGCGCCGCCGGCTGGGACGGCATCTGGATCGACGCCGCCTCCACCCTGCGCATGGCGGACACCTCCGTGATCGCGCTGGACCCCGTGAACCGCGGCGTCATCGACGCCGCCCTGGCGAACGGGACGAAGGACTTCATCGGCGGCAACTGCACCGTGTCCTGCATGCTCATGGGCCTGGGTGGCCTGTTCAAGGCGGGCCTGGTCGAGTGGGGCACCGCCATGACCTACCAGGCGGCCTCCGGCGGCGGCGCCCGGCACATGCGCGAGCTGCTCACCCAGTACGCGGAGCTGGGCGGCGCGGTGCGGGCCGAGCTGGCCGATCCGGCGTCGGCGATCCTCGAGATCGACCGGAAGGTGATCGAGCTGCAGCGCGGCGGCCTGGACTCGACGCAGTTCGGCGTGCCGCTGGGCGGCTCGCTGATCCCCTGGATCGACGCCGACCTGGGCGACGGCGTCTCCCGCGAGGAGCGCAAGGCCTACGACGAGACGAACAAGGTGCTCGGACTGACCGGTGCGGACCGGATCCCGTTCGACTCGCTGTGCGTGCGGATCGGCGCCATGCGCTCCCACTCGCAGGCCCTCACCCTCAAGCTCACCCGGGACGTGCCGCTGGACGAGGTCGAGCAGATCATCGCCGCGGACAACGAGTGGGTGCAGGTGGTGCCGAACACCAAGGAGGCCACGGTCACCGACCTGACCCCGATCGCCGCGACCGGCACCCTGCAGATCCCCGTCGGCCGGCTGCGCAAGCTCAACATGGGTCCCGAGTACCTCTCGGCGTTCACCGTCGGCGACCAGCTGCTGTGGGGTGCGGCCGAGCCCGTGCGCCGCATGCTGATGATCGCCACCGGCAACCTCTGAGCCGCGACGCCGGCGCGGCGGCGCGCCCCCGGCCCCCGTTTTCGTTCGGGAAACGGCGGGTGTTCGCGCGTTGTCGTTCGGGAAACGGCGCCCGCGCCGCCTAGGGGCGCCGTTTCCCGAACGAAAGCACTCCTGGGGGCGCCGTTTCCCGAACGAAAGTGAGGGGTCAGAGGCTGGTGCCGATGATCATCGGCTCGGGGTGCAGCTCGACGCCGAAGCGTTCGCGCACGCCGTCGCGCACGGTGCGCGCGACCGTCAGGACGTCCTCGGTGGTCGCGTCGCCGCGGTTGGTCATGGCGAGGGTGTGCTTCGTGGACACCGACGCGCGGCCCCCGGCCAGGCCGGTGCCGTCGGCTCCGCGGCCGTCCGGCCCGCCCTCGCGGGGCCCGACCTCGGGCAGCCCGAAGCCCTTCGCGAAGCCCGCGCGATCGATCAGCCAGGCCGCCGAGAGCTTCACGAGCGGCGTCCCGTCCTCGGCCTGGCCGGCGGCGAACGCCGGGGCGCCGTCGGGCAGGGAGGCCCGCACGGACGCGGGCACGATCGGGTTTGTGAAGTAGCTGCCCGTGGACCACGTGTCCGGGTCCGCCGGATCGGACACCATCCCCTTGGCGGCGCGCAGGGCCAGCACCTCGCGGCGGACCACCGCGAGCGGGGCATGGGCGCCCTCCTCGACGTCGAGCGCGGCCGCCAGCTGCCCGTAGCGGACCGGCGCCGTCGGCTCGGCGTCGGAGGAGGCGCGACGCAGCCGCAGGTCGATCGAGAGCACGATCCACCGGGGACTCGGCGCGCCGGTCTCCAGCATGGAGCGCTTGATCACGGAGTCGCGGTAGCCGAAGCGCAGGTCCGCGGGCGTCAGCTCGACGACGTCGCCCGCCTCCCGGTCCCACGCGCGCAGGGCGACGAGCACCTGCGAGACGTCCGCGCCGTACGCGCCGACGTTCTGCACGGGCGTCGCGCCGGCCGAGCCCGGGATGCCCGAGAGCGCCTCGATCCCGCCGAGCCCGTGCGCCACGGTCCATGCGACGGCGTCGTCCCACGGGTGGCCCGCCGCGATCCGCACGACGACGGCCTCCCCCTCGTGGTCCGCGAGCCGGGCCCCGTCGCCGGCGGGCGGCGTCTCGCCCTCGCCGGGCAGCGGCCCGTCCAGCACGTGGATGCCCTCGAAGGCCAGCCGCACGACGGTGCCGGGGAAGCCGGCGTCCGCCATGAGGGTGTTGGAACCGCCGCCGAGGACGAACAGGGGCTCGCCCGCCGCGTCGGCGGCGCGCACGGCCTCGATCGCCTCGGCCTCGGTGCGCGCGGTGACCCACGCGCGCGCAGGCCCGCCGACGCGGGTGGTGGTGTGGTCCGCCAGCCGCTCGCTCACGCGCTCTCCCCCGCGGGGTCGGCCAGACGGACCACGGCCTGCGCCTTGGTCAGCACGCGCGGCTTCGCCGCGTCCGGGTTGGTGACGTTCAGGTCGATCCGCACGGTCCCGGCGGCCTCGTCCACGGCGCCGACCGTGCCGACGACCTCGAGCGTGGCGCCGGGGACGGGCGCGCCGTCGTCGTCCGTGCGCCCCGTGGTGTCCGCGACGGGCACCATGCCGGTGAAGCGGGTCTGGTAGTCGACGACGGCGCCCGGGTCGCCCGCCCAGTCCGAGACGAGCTGCACGGCCGCGCCCATGGTGAGCATCCCGTGGGCGATGACGCCGGGCAGGCCGACGTGCTCGGCGAACGACGGGGACCAGTGGATCGGGTTGCGGTCGCCGGAGGCACCCGCGTAGGCCACGAGGTCGGCGCGGGTGAACGTGACGGTGCGCGTGCCGACCACCTCGCCCCGGGCGAGGTCGGACAGGCGGGGGGCGGTGCTCATCAGGACTCCTCTCCCCGGACCAGCAGGGTGGACGTGACGGTGGAGACGGCCGCGCCGTCCAGATCTGCGATCTCGGTGACGGTGGTGACCATGCGGTTGCCGCCGAGGGACTTCACGGCCTCGACCCGCACGGTCGCCACGACCTCGTCCCCGGCCACCAGCGGGCGGTGGTGGACGAAGCGCTCGTCCGCGTGGACCACGCGCGAGAAGTCGATGCCCAGCTCGGGATCGGCGACGACGGCGGCCTCGGCGCGCTGGGCGATGACGACGGCGAAGGTCGGCGGGGCGACCAGGTCGGCGTGTCCCAGGGCCCGGGCGGCCGCGACGTCGTGGTGCGCGGGATGCTGGGCCTGCACGGCCTCGGCGAAGCCGCGGACCGCCTCACGACCGACCTGGAAGGGGGGCGCGGGCGGATAGCTCCGCCCGGCGACGTCGGGGTTCACGCTCAACTCGGGCCTCCTGCGGGACGGTTCTCGACTGCCGTCCAGCCTAACGGCCGGGGCGCCGCTCCCCCTGCCGGCGGGCGGCCTGGCGGAAGCGCACGAGCTGGGCGGACAGGTGCACGGCGACGCCCGCGCCGAGCACGCCCAGGGCGGTCCCGGAGACGGCGAGGCGTCCGGTGGTCCCGCCGACGACCGCCAGCACGATCCCCACGAGGAACAGCGCGGAGCCGGTCAGCACGAGGGTCCGGTACAGCCGGGAGCCGTGCTCCCACGGGGAGACGAAGCCGCGGGGCGCGGCGGTGCCGCGGGTGGGCTGGTGGGCGGGGCGACGCGTGGACATGCCCGCCAGGCTACCGGGGCGACGGACGGGCCCCGGAACGCGAAAGGACCCGGCCCCTCCGAGGAGGTGACCGGGTCCGTCCGATTCCGTAGCGGCGGGGGGACTCGATCCCCCGACCTCACGATTATGAGTCGTGCGCTCTAACCAGCTGAGCTACGCCGCCACGACACGAGAACGCCCGCACTCACGGTTATCACGCCGCGAGGGCGGGCTCTCATGTCAGAGCCCCGACCGGGAATCGATCCCGGGACCTCCATCTTACCAAGATGGCGCTCTACCACTGAGCTATCGGGGCAACGAGGTGAGACTCTACCAGGGCCCCGGGGCCGATGCAAAATCGGCCCCGGTCACGGCCTCCGGCGGGGTCCGCACCCCGGCCGGATCAGCGGCGGGCGCCCCGATCCGAGCGCTCCTGGGCGCCCCAGCGGGGCTTGCGGCCGCCGGGGCGTCCCCCGCGGTCGCCGCGGAAGCCGCGGTCGTCCCGGTCCTTGCGGAAGCCGCCACGATCCTCGCGGGAGCCGCGGTCGTCCCGGTCCTTGCGGTACCCGCCGCGCTGGCCGCCGTCGCGGTCCCCGCGGAAGCCGCCGCGCTCGCCGCGGTCCTTGCGGAAGCCGCCGCGGCGCTCACCGCGGTCCTCGCCGTCGCGCTCGGCGCGGGTCGGGCGGCCGGTGTCCTTGCGCAGGCCGAGGCGACGGCCGTTGATCTCGGCGTTGGCCGCGGCCTCGAGCTGGGCCGAGGTCAGGTCTGCCGGCAGCTCGACGAGCGAGTGGTTGCCACGCAGGTCGATCGCGCCGATGGCCGAGGCGGGCAGGCCCACCTCGTTCGCCAGCGCGCCCACGATGTTGCCCGGCCGCACACGGTCCTGGTGGCCGACGGCGATCCAGTACGTCGCGTTGCCGGCCGCGGGCTCCCGGGCCGGGCCACGCGAGCCGCGGCCGTCGCTCGCGCCGCGCTCACGGCCGCCGTCGCGCCCACCCTCGCGACCGCCGTCGCGGTCCTTGCGGCCCCGGCCGCCGCCGGACGGGATCTCCTGTTCGCGGGCCAGCAGCGGGCGGCCGCCCTGGGCCATCATGCCCAGCGCGGCGGCCACACGCGCCGGCTCGACCTCGTGCTCGTCGACGTACGCGGCGACGATCTCACCGAACACCGCCAGCTCCTCCTCCGAGGCGCGCTCGAGGGTGCGGGTGATGCCGTCGGCGAAGCGGCGCTTGCGGGCCGCGTTGACGTCGGCGACGGAGGGCACGGCCATCTCCTCGACCTGCTGGCGGGTGGTCCGCTCGATCTGCTTGAGCAGGAAGCGCTCGCGCGGGGTCATGAAGAGCACGGCGTCGCCCTGCCGGCCGGCGCGGCCGGTGCGGCCGATGCGGTGCACGTAGGACTCCGCGTCCTGCGGAATGTCGTAGTTGACCACGAGCGAGATGCGCTCGACGTCGAGGCCGCGGGCGGCGACGTCGGTGGCTACGAGGATGTCCACGCGGCCGGCCTTCAGGTCCTCCACGGTCTTCTCGCGCTGCTTCTGGGCGACGTCGCCGGAGATGGCCACGGCCTTGAACCCGGCGCGCGTGAGCTTCTGGGCGAGCTCCTCGGTACCGGCACGGGTGCGCACGAAGGCGATGACGCCGTCGTGCTCCTCGGTCTCGAGGATCCGGCTCAGGGCCTCGAACTTCCACTGGTGACCCACCTGCAGGTAGCGCTGGCGGATCGTGGCGGACGTCGTCGACTGACGGGCGACGGCCACCTCCTCCGGCGCGTTCAGGTACTGGGCGGAGATGCGGCGGATGGCCGGGGGCATGGTGGCGGAGAACAGCGCGGTCTGCTTCGTGTCCGGGGTGGAGGCGAGGATGCGGTCCACCTCCTCCGCGAAGCCCATGCGCAGCATCTCGTCCGCCTCGTCCAGCACGAGGGTCTGCAGGTCGGACAGGTCCAGCGAGCCGCGCTCGAGGTGGTCGATCACGCGGCCCGGCGTGCCGACGACGACCTGCGCGCCCCGGCGCAGTCCGGCCAGCTGCGGTCCGTAGGGGGAGCCGCCGTACACGGCGAGCACGGAGACGTCGTCGAGGTGCTTGGCGTAGCTGTCGAAGGCGTCGGCCACCTGGAGGGCGAGCTCGCGGGTCGGGGCGAGCGCGAGCACCTGCGGGGTGTCCGCGCGCCCGGTCACGTCCGTGGTCTCGGCGAGGCGGGACAGGGCCGGCAGCGCGAACGCGCCGGTCTTGCCGGTGCCGGTCTGGGCCAGGCCCACGACGTCGCGGCCCGCGAGCAGCAGGGGGATGGTCGCCTCCTGGATGGGCGAGGGCGCGGTGTAGCCCAGGTCCTCGACGGCTGCCAGGACGCGGGCATCCAGGCCGAGGTCCAGGAAGGTGGGGCCGGCGGGCTCGGCGGGAGCCTCGGGGGCGTCGGGCTCGGCGGGAGCCTCGGGGGCGTCGGGCTCGGCCGGGGCCTCGGGGGCGGCGGGCTCGGCGGCGTCGACCTGCGGGACGGTCCCGGTGGCCTCCAGCTCAGCCTCGGCGAGCTCGGGGGCGACGGTCTCCGCCTCGGGGGCGGTCTCCACGGGCGCGGCGGTCGGGGCCTCGGCGGTGGTCTGGGGATCGAGGATGTCGGACATGGGTCCTCCTGGGGGGATGCGCGGGCGCACGCCGGAGGACGTCGGTCGCGGGTCGACGTCGTGGGGCGCAGGGGCCAGCTGGGTCAGATGATTCCGTCCACCCGGCAGCCCCCGAGGGCCACGACGTTCGTGGCCCGCACACACATCTGCACAGACATCTGCAGTCCGGCGTGGCACACGCGTCCACGCTCACTCATCACAGGGGAAAGACCGGATCCGGTCTGATCAGTCTACGCCACCGGGCTGCGGGGTGGGCTGTGCCCTCGGACACCCCGGTCGCTCACCGGCCGGGACGATAGGCTCGGCACGTGCCCCAGAACAGCGAAGACCGCCCCCTCGCCCGCGGGCTCGGCCGGGCCGCCGGCCGTGCCGCCCAGTCCTTCCGGGAGAGTCAGCGGGCCGACGACGCACGGCTGCGCGCCGAGCGCGCCCGCCTCACCGCCGAGGACGAGGAGCGCCTGGGACGGCGTCGCGCGGACCGCGAGCGCGACCTGGCCGCGCGGGACGCGGCCGAGTCCGACGCCGGCCTCGTCCACCCGCTCCTGAAGGTCGCGCGCCTCTACTGGCTCGCGGTCACCGTGGTGCTGATCGGCATCGCGGGCGCGTTCCTCTGGAACGGGGCCCGCGCACAGGACAGCGGCGAGCCCGTCATCGATCCGCTCACCGGCATGGAGTCGGTGGGCGTGCTGGGCGGCGCGACGGGGCAGTTCACGATGGGCACCGCCGTCGCCCTGCTGGCCGCGGCGTCCCTGTGGGGCTGGATCGGTCTGCTGCGCCGCCGTCGTTCGGCGATCGGGACCCTGACGTTCATCGCCGTCCTGCTGGCCGCCCCCGCGTTCCTGCGGGCCAACGGCCTGCTGATCATCCTCGCCGTCGTGATGCTCCTGGGCGCCGCGCTCGTCTGGCTGCCGCCCGTGCGCTCGCGCGTGCGGCGCTGAGCCCGCGCGTCCCGCCCCGCCGCCGGGCGGCGGCGCCGCTCAGTCCTCCACGGGACGGGCGGAGGCGACGACGGGCCGGGCCGTGGCGAGGTCGTACTCCATGACCTGACGGCCGCCGATCCACACGCGCAGGGCCCGCTGCATGACATCGAGCGGGTCGCCGGACCAGAGCACCAGGTCGGCGTCCTTGCCCACCTCGAGGGAGCCGATGCGGTCGTCCAGCCCCAGCACGCGCGCGGGATGCAGGGTGATGGCGCGCAGGGCGGTCTCCCGGTCCAGGCCCTCCTTCACCGACAGCGCCGCCTGGTAGACGAGGAAGTCGATGGGCACCACCGGGTGGTCGGTGATGATGCTGATCTCGACGCCGGCCCGCGCCAGACGCCCCGGATTGCGCATCGAGCGGCCCCGCAGCTCCGGCTTGGACTTGGTGGTGAACAGCGGGCCGATCAGCACCGGCACGCCGCGGGCCGCAAGCTGGTCGGCCAGCGGGTGCGCCTCGGTGCCGTGGTCCAGGACGAGGTCGTAGCCGAACTCGTCGGCCAGGCGCAGGGCGGTGGCGACGTCGTCGGTGCGGTGGCAGTGCTGGCGCCAGGGGATCGTGCGCTCCAGGACGAGGGCGAGGGCGTCGAGGTGGGGGTCGCGGGTGAAGGGCTTGCCCTCGCGCTCGGCCTCCGCGCGGCGGGCCATGTAGCCCTGCGCCCGCAGGAACGCCTCGCGGATCACGAGGGCGGTGCCCAGCCGCGTGGACGGGGTGCGGCCCTTCTCCTTGTAGACGTTCTTGGGGTTCTCGCCGAGGGCGGACTTCACGCCCGAGGGACTGCGCAGCACCATCTCGTCCACGGTGCGTCCGTGGGTGTGCAGCGCCACCGCCTGGCCGCCGATCGGGTTGCCCGAGCCGGGGTTCACGTTCACGGTGGTCACCCCGCCGGCCAGGGCGTCCTTCCAGCCCGGCTCGTTCGGGTCGACGGCGTCGATCGCCCGCACCCCGGCCATCACCGGGTCCGTCATCTCGTTGACGTCCGCGGTCGCACCGACCTCGCCCTCGGCGTGCATGCCGAGGTGGACGTGGGCATCCACGAAGCCGGGCAGCAGCCAGCGCCCCTCGCAGTCCACCACCTCGGCGCCGTCGGGCGCCTCGACGTCGGGGCCGAGCGCGGTGATCCGGCCGTCCTCGACGAGCAGGGCGCCGTCGAACGGCTCGGCGGCGACGGGGACGACATGGGCGTTGACGAAGGCGGTGAGGGTCATGCCCGTCACACTACGCCGCCCCGTGCTCCCCACCCGTGCGCTAGACCTCTGGCGGACGTCGGCGGGTTAGAGGCTGCCCAGAGCCCGCTCCAGGTCCGCCACGAGGTCCTCGGCGTCCTCGATGCCCACCGACAGGCGCAGCAGGTCGTCCGGCACGGCCAGCTCGGTGCCGGCCACGGAGGCGTGGGTCATCTCCGCCGGGTAGTTCATCAGCGACTCGATGCCGCCCAGGGACTCGGCGAGCTGGAACAGGCGGGTCGACTCGGCCACGCGGCGGGCCGCCGCGGCGCCGCCGGACAGGCGCAGCGAGACCATGCCGCCGAAACCGCGCATCTGCCGCTGCGCGAGCTCATGGCCGGGGTGGTCCGGCAGCCCCGGGTAGAGCACCTGGGAGACCTCGGCGCGGCCGGTGAGCCACTCGGCGACCGCCTGGGCGTTGGCCTGGTGACGGTCCATGCGCACCCCGAGCGTCTTGAGGCCGCGCGTGGTCAGGTACGCGTCCATGGGCCCGTTCACGGCCCCCGCCGCGAACTGCTGGAACTTCACCTGCTCGGCGAGTGCGGCGTCCGGGATCACGAGCGCCCCGCCGATCACGTCCGAGTGGCCGCCGATGTACTTCGTGGTGGAGTGCACCACCACGTCCGCGCCGAGGGCGATCGGGGACTGCAGGTACGGCGTCGCGAAGGTGTTGTCCACCACGAGCAGGGCGCCGTGCGCGTGGGCCGCCTCGGCGACCGCGGCGACGTCGGAGATCTTCATCATCGGGTTCGACGGGGTCTCCAGCCACACCATGACCGGCCCCGTGGCGGCGGCGCGCTCGACGGCGGCGGCGACCTGCTCGGCGTCCCCCATGTCCACGACGACGTGCTCCACGCCCCAGGGGGCGAGCACGCGGGAGATGAGGCGGTAGGAGCCGCCGTACACGTCGTTGCCGAGCACGATCGTCATGCCCGGCCGGCCCGCGCCCATGATCAGCGCGGTCTCCGCGGCCAGGCCGGAGGCGAACGTGAGGCCGGTGGCCCGGGGCGCGCCGGACTCGTCGACGCCGGCCTCGAGCGCGGCCAGCTGCTCCTGCAGCGCGTCCCGGGTGGGGTTGGTGCCGCGGCCGTAGTCGTAGCCGCGCCGCAGCTCGCCGACGGCCGTGGGCGCGTAGGTGCTCGAGAGGTGGATCGGCGGGACGACGGCGCCGAACACCTCATCCAGGTGCTGGCCCGCGTGCACGGCGCGCGTGCCGAAGCCTCCCCCCCGGGGGTGTGCGGCGGCGTCTTCGGCGCCGGTGTCGGGGGTGGTGGCGTGCGGGTCCTCGTGGACGTTCTGCTCGGTCATCTCGGGAGCCTCCTCGGAGAGATCGGGTCGGGTGGGGCGGGCACGGCCGGTGCGGCCGGCCTCAGGCGGTGACGTGGGCGAGGACGTCGTGCAGGGTGACGACGCCCTGGACGCGGCCGGCCTCGAGCACCAGCAGCACGGGGTCCTGGGCGAGGCGCCGGGCCACGGCGCGCAGCGGGGTGCGCGCCCCCAGGCAGGGCAACACGGGGCCCATGACGTCGGCCACGGGGGTCTGCGCGGTGGCCCGCCCCGCGGCGAGGGCGTCCGCGAGCGCGGCGGAGGAGACGGTGCCGCGGACCTCGCCGATCCGCAGGTCGTGCCGGGGCTCGAGGATCACGGGCAGGGCGTCGACGCCGTACCGGTTCATGGTCGCCACGGCGTCCGCCACCGAGGTGGTCGGGGCCGCGGTGACGAGGGTGGGCACGGAGCCCGGGAACAGGTCGGCCTTCTCGGTCAGCAGCTCCCCCGCCGTCGCGGACCAGCGGTCGGCCTCGGCGGGGGCGCCCGCGCGGGTCGCCGGCTCGGCGTCGGCGTGCTCGAGCACCTCGACGGGCGTGCCGGCCCCGCCGGCGGCCCCCGTGGCGCCGTCGTCGTCCATCTGCGGGACCGCCGAGCGGGTGCGCCCGCGCGCCCACGCCGGCAGCACGGTCTCGCGGACGTCGTAGTCGAAGCCGCGCTCGTCCATCCACGGGTCGTTGAAGATCTTGGCGAGGTAGCCGCGGCCCGAGTCGGGCAGCACGATCACCATGACGTCCTCCGGGCCGAGCTCGCGGGCGGCGCGCAAGCCGGCGACGACGGCCAGACCGGAGGAGCCGCCCACGAGCAGGCCCTCCTCGGCGGCGAGGCGGCGGGTCATGGCCAGGGCCTCGGCGTCCTCGACGGCGATGACCTCGTCCGGGACCGCGGGGTCGTAGTTGTCCACCCACATGTCCTCGCCGACACCCTCGACGAAGTAGGGCCGGCCGGCGCCGCCGGAGTACACCGAGCCGCTGGGGTCCGCGCCGATCACGCGGACCGGACCGGACGGGCGGTCCGCCGAGACCTCCTTGAGGTAGCGGCCGGTGCCCGTGATGGTGCCGCCCGTGCCGGCGCCCATCACGACGTGGGTGACGCGGCCGGCCGTGTCCTCCCAGATCTCGGGGCCGGTGGTCTCGTAGTGGGAGGCCGGGGCGGCGGGGTTGAAGAACTGGTTGGGCTGATAGGCCCCGGGGATCTCCCGCACGAGGCGGTCGGCGACCCCGTAGTAGGACTCCTCGGACGTCGGGTCCACGGCGGTGGGCGTGACGACGAGCTCGGCGCCGTACGCGCTGAGCACGTCCCGCTTCTCCTGACCCACCTTGTCCGGGGTGACGAACACGGTGCGGTAGCCCTTGAGCTGTGAGACCAGGGCCAGCCCCACGCCCGTGTTGCCCGAGGTGGGCTCCACGACGGTGCCGCCCGGGCCGAGCAGGCCCTCGCGCTCGGCCTCCTCGATCATCTTCAGCGCGATGCGGTCCTTCACGGAGCCGCCGGGGTTCAGGTACTCGACCTTCACCAGGACGGTGGCCTCGATGCCCTCCGTCACGGAGTGCAGCTTCACGAGCGGGGTGTGCCCGATCAGCTCGAGGACGTTCTCGGCGTACTGCATGGGCTGCGCAGGGGTGGGCGCGGGGGTCTTTTCACTCACGCACCCCACGCTACGCCAGGGGCCGGACGCCGAAGGAGGGCTCCGGACACGCGGGGCAACGCCCGGCGTGCGCGCCGTCACGGCCGACGTCGTCCTGTCCGGGCCCGGGTGTACGGTGCGGGCATGACCGCCCCGGACGCCGAGCGCCGCGTGCGCGTGCCCGTCCCCGTGGACGTCGCGCTCACCCTGCGCCCCCTGCAGCGCGGTGCGGCCGACCCCACGGTCCGCGCCACACCGCAGGGCGTCTGGCTCACTCTGCGCTCCCCCGCCCCGGACGTGGCGTCGGACGGCCCGGGCCGGCCGACGTCGTTGCTGGTCTCCGGCGTCCGGGAGGCCGCAGGGGGCGGCACCGCGGTGACGGCCCGCGCGTGGGGCGCGGGCGCGAGCGCCGCCGTCGCCGGCGTGGAACGCCTGCTCGGCCTGCACGACGACGGCTGGGAAGCCTTCGACGCCCTGCTGCGGCCGGACTCCGGCGCGCCCGCGCTGCCGCCGCACGTGCGCGAGGCGCGGCGGATGCGGGCCGGGCTGCGGCTGCCGGCGGCGGGCGCGCTGTCCCGGCAGCTGCTCACCGCCGTGCTCGAGCAGAAGGTCACCCACGACCAGGCGCGGCACGGCTGGCGCACCCTCGTGCGGCTGGCCGCCCGGATCGACGACGACGGGCCCGCCCCCGGCCCGGTGCCGCCGGGGATGCTGCCGCCGCCGACCCCGGCCGCCGTCCTGCGGATCCCCTCGTGGGACTGGCATGCGCGGGCCTGGGTGCAGCCCTCCCAGTCGCGGACCATGCTGGAGGTCGCCCGGCGGGCCGCGAGCATCGACCGGCTCGGCGACGCGGTCGCCCCCGGGGACACGGCCGGGGTGGCCGCGCTGGCCCGGCGCCTGGAGTCGGTGCCCGGGATCGGGCCGTGGACCACGGCCGAGGCGCTGCAGCGCAGCCACGGGGCGGCGGACCTCGTCTCCGTGGGCGACTACCACCTGGCGCAGTACGTGGGGCAGGTCCTCACGGGACGCCGGACCGACGACGCCGGGATGCTCCGCCTGCTCGCGCCATGGGCCGGGCACCGGCAGCGGGTGGTGCGGATGATCGGGCTCTCCGGAGAGCGCAAGCAGGCGTTCGGGCCCAAGCTCGCCCCGGCCGACCACCGCGCCCACTGACGCGACGCCGGGCCGGCCGAGGCCGTGCCGGCGCGTCCGCGCGACCCCTCCGCTCCTGCACAGGCCGCTGCTCCCGGCGTGTCCTCCCCAGCCCCGGCCGGGTCCGGCCGGCCGCCCGCCCCGGGTTCCTAGCGTGGGCGATGCCGCTCCGACCGGTGCGGCGCCGCCGGGACCCTGATGAGTCCCCACCCGGGAGGAGACCGCCATGACCACCGCCTTCGAGCCCCGCCCGCACACCGCCGCCGCCCCGCGCGAACCCGACCCGCACGGCCCCGGCACGCCCGGCTCCCTGCGTCCGGGCGAGCGCGGCTCCGTGCTCATCGTGACCCGCCACCCCGACCCGGACGAGGCCATGCGGCACGCGATGGCCTGGATCACTGCCTTCGAGGAGGACTGCGGCCTCGTGCTGGACACGGACGAGACCGCGCTCTACGCCGTCGGCCGAGCGGGCGACCTGGGTGAAGCCCTGCGTCGCGGCCCCCTGGTCCACGAGGACGGCAGCCCCGCCGACACCTCCGCGTTCGTGGACGCGGTGCTCGCGGACGGCACGTGGCGCCTGCGCGACGCCGACCCGCGGGCGTGGTCGACCACGTACCGTGCCACGATCCTGGGCGCCACCCCCGAGGCGGTCTGCACCATCTGGGACGTGTTCCCGCTGCCCGCCGCCTGAGGGTGACGGTCGTCGTCAGCCCGCACCCTGGGCGTGGGCCTGGGCCTGGACGACCTTCGCGCCCTCTTCGCGCAGCTCGACCTTGCGGACCTTGCCGGAGACGGTCATGGGGAAGGCGTCGAGCACGCGGACGTAGGCCGGGATCTTGAAGTGCGCGATCCGGCCCGTGGCGAACTCGCGGACGGCGTCCACGGTGAGCGGCTCGACGCCGTCCTTCATGATCACGCAGGCCATGAGCTGCTCGCCGTACTTCTCGTCCGGCACGCCCACCACCTGGACGTCCTGGATGTCCGGGTGGGTGTAGAGGAACTCCTCCACCTCGCGCGGGGAGATGTTCTCGCCGCCGCGGATGACGAGGTCCTTGATGCGGCCCTCGATGCGCACGGAGCCGTCCTCGTCCATGGAGGCGAGGTCGCCGGAGTGCATCCAGCCGTCGGCGTCCAGCACCTCGGCGGTCTTCTCGGGGGCGTCCCAGTAGCCGAGCATCACGGAGTAGCCGCGAGTGCACAGCTCGCCCGTGGCCCCGCGCGGGACGACGTCACCGGTGGCGGGGTCCACGATCTTCGTCTCCACGTGGGGCATGGTCCGGCCGACGGTCTGGGTGCGCACCTGTAGGGAGTCGTCGCGGCGGGTCATGGTGGACACGGGCGCGGTCTCCGTCATGCCGTAGCAGATGGCGAC
The DNA here is from genome assembly GCF_024519795.1 of Micrococcus sp. Mcc89. Classification (NCBI taxonomy): domain Bacteria; kingdom Bacillati; phylum Actinomycetota; class Actinomycetes; order Micrococcales; family Micrococcaceae; genus Micrococcus; species Micrococcus sp. Mcc89. The sequence continues at coordinate 23,197 of NZ_JALJRI010000028.1, forward strand.
CTCGGACATGTGGAACCGGTCGATGACCTTCTTCATCACCTCGACAGGGCACGTCGAGCCGGCCATCACGCCGGTGCGCAGCGTGGACAGGTCCAGCGCGTCCGCCTCGGGCCGGGCGAGCATGGCGATGAACATCGCCGGCACGCCGTACAGGCTCGTCGCGCCGGTGGCGGCCACGGCCCGCAGCGCCGAGACCGGCTCGAAGCTGCGCGCCGGGATGACGGCGAGCGAGCCATGGGAGACGGTGGCGATCACGCCGATCACCATGCCGAAGCAGTGGAAGAACGGCACCGGGATCACCACGGTGTCCTCCTCCGTGTAGCCCAGCAGCTCGCCGATGTGGAAGCCGTTGTTCAGCACGTTGCGATGCGTCAGCGTGACGCCCTTGGGGAAGCCGGTGGTGCCCGAGGTGTACTGCAGGTTCACGGGGTCCGCCGGCCGGGTGGCGGCCTCGCGCGCGGCCAGGTCCTCGTCCGAGACCCGCGCGGCCCCGGCCAGGAAGGCGGCCCACGTGCCCTCGGCCACGGGATCGGCGGCGTGCCGGCCGGCCACGTCACCGTCCTGCACGTGGGCGTAGGCGTCCTCGCCGCTCCCGGCCGGCAGCATGATCAGCTGCCGCAGGTGCGGCGCCGACTCACGGGCCACGGCCCGCGCGGTGGCGGGCGGGTCCATGCGTGCGTCCGCGCAGGCCACCACCAGCCCGCGCATGTCGCACTGCTCGACCACGTACGTCAGCTCGTGGGCGCGGTACGCCGGGTTGAGGTTCACGAGGATGACGCCGGCGCGTGCCGCGCCGTAGAGCAGCGAGACCCACTCGGCGACGTTGGGGCTCCACATCCCGATCCGGTCCCCCGCCTCGTAGCCCGCAGCCATGAGCGCCTTGGCCACCGTCACGGACTCCTCCCGCAGCTGCCCGTAGGTCCAGGTGCGTCCGGTGGCAGGGTCCCCGTCCGGTCCACACTCCAGGAGGGCGGCGCGGTCGGCGAACCGGCGGGCGGTGTCGTCGAGGTTCTGGGCCAGGGTCTGCTCGAGCAGCTCGACGTCGGTCGGTCCCTGGGTGAAGGACTCGGGGGCGGTGGACTCGGTCATCGGGCGCTCCTCGCGGACGGTCGGGCGACGCCGCACGGCGTCACGATGCACGGCCGTGCCGCCGCCGGACCGCGGAGGGCATCGGGTGTGACACGGACCACAGGCAGGCTACGTCGCCTGGCGGGAGGCCGCCACCTCCCGGGGCGGGGACGCGGGGTGTGCCACGGCCCCGGACGGCAGAAGACCCCGGGACCGTACGGTCCCGGGGTCTTCGTTCCGGTGGCAGATACTGGATTCGAACCAGTGAAGGCAGTGCCAGCTGATTTACAGTCAGCCCCCTTTGGCCGCTCGGGAAATCTGCCGTGCCACCCGGCGGCTGCTGGGCGTCTTGAGGACGACCGCACCGGTCGGGCGAGAGTCGACTGTACAGCATCTCCGCGCCACGCCGCCAATCGGCCCGGGACCGCGTCCGTCGTCCCCGGTAGGCTGGCCCGCAGAGCGCTCCGCGCGGCCCTGCAGTGGCCGTCGACGACGGGCGCACCCCGTCCGCAGACCCTGAAGGAGAGCACCCGTGGCCAGCGATTCCACGTTCGACATCGTCAGCAAGGTGGACAGCCAGGAGGTGTCCAACGCCCTGAACCAGGCGCAGAAGGAGATCGCCCAGCGCTACGACTTCAAGGGCGTCGGCGCCGAGATCGACTTCTCCGGCAAGAAGATCCTCATGAAGGCCTCCTCCGAGGAGCGCGTCAAGGCCGTCAAGGACGTGTTCGAGTCCAAGCTCGTCAAGCGCGGCATCTCCCTCAAGTCCCTCGACGCCGGCGCCCCGTTCGCCTCCGGCAAGGAGTACCGCATCGAGGCGACCATGAAGGAGGGCATCGACCAGCCCACCGCGAAGAAGATCACCAAGCTGATCCGCGACGAGGGCCCCAAGTCCGTCAAGGCCCAGATCCAGGGGGACGAGCTGCGCGTGTCCTCCAAGTCCCGCGACGACCTGCAGTCGGTCATCGCGATGCTCAAGGACTTCGAGGACGCGGACCTGCAGTTCGTGAACTTCCGCTGATCCGCACGCCGTCTCCCCTCCGAGCCCACCAGGAGTCCCCATGCTGTACCTGATCGACCCTCGCGGGGCCGTGTGGTCCGCCGACACCACGATCGGCCGGGCGCGGGCCCGGGCCCGCGTGGACGGCCGCCCGGTCGACGACCTGAAGTTCACCAAGGCCGCCATGCTCCTGACCTTCGAGGACCATGTGGACCTCGCGCTGCGTCACGGCATCGCCGCCCCGCGCGGCCTCCTCCTCGACCACGGGTTCGTGGCCCAGGTGCTCGCCCCCGCGAACCTGAAGGCCCAGCGCGCCAACCAGGACGCGATCGCCGAGCAGCTCGCGGTGGTGGAGCGTCGCACGGAGGACGTCGGATCGCTGCGCTCCCACCGGCACGCGGCCGCCTACGAGGGCGCGGACCAGGATCTGGAGCGCCGCATCAAGAAGGCGGAGGAGGCGGCCCGCGAGACGCTCCAGGCGGCCCCGGACGAGGACCTCGTCCGCCACTGGACGCGCCTGGGCGGCGCGGTGCCGGCCACGCTCCAGGCCGACCGCGACCGCTGACCCGCCGGCCGCCGTCGTCGTGGTGGCTCCCGTGGACGGCGGCTCAGGCTGCCGCGAGCCAGACGTTTCGGCGGTTTCGCGGCCCGATCTGCAGCAGAATCATCTGGCTCACGGGCAGAAACGTCTGGCTCGGCGCTCCTCGGCGGTCGCGGGCTCGCAGCCTCCCGCCACGGAACCCCGCGCCCGCTCAGGGTGTGGGGTTCCGCGCGTCGTAGCGCAGGAAGCCGGGCTGCCACCGCATCAGCGCGGTCACGCCGAGCATGCACAGCACACCGCCGGCCAGCAGGGTCGGCCCCTCCCCCAGGCCCACGGAGGCGCCGCCGGTGAGCAGCTCGCCCAGGCGCGGCCCGCCCGCCACCACGACGACGAACACGCCCTGCAGCCGGCCGCGCAGGTGGTCCGGGGTCGCGGACTGCAGGATCGAGCCGCGGAAGACGCCGGAGAGCGAATCCGCGGCCCCGCCCACCGCCATGCACAGCGCGGCGAGGGCGAACGCGAGCGTGAGGCGGGGATCGCCGTCGGGCAGGGACTGCGCCCACCACACCACGCCGCCGAACGCGGCCACCGCCGCGCCCCACACGAGGATCGAGACGTACACGCCCCAGCCCTGCGCATGCAGGCGTGTGAACGGCGCGGAGAACAGCCCCGCGAGGAACGCGCCCGCCGCCATCGCGGCCAGCAGCACCCCGACGGCGGCCTCACCGCCGCCGAGCACCACGGCGCCGATGGCGGGCAGCAGGGCGCGCGGGAACGCCGTCGTCATAGCCACGATGTCCGCCAGGAAGGTCATCCGCAGGTTCGGTCGCGAGCCGAGGAAGCGCAGGCCCTCGACCACCGAGGCCAGGCCCCAGCGCGTCCCCGAGGCGGTCGCGGTCTCGGCCCGCTGCGGCGGCAGGGACGGCAGCCGCCACACGGCGTACAGGGCGGCGAGGAAGGTGACGACGTCGATCGAGTAGGTCCACGCGTAGCCGACCGCCGCCACGAGCACGCCGCCCAGCACGGGGCCGACCATCAGGGCCACGGAGAACGTCATCATGTTCAGCGCGTTCGCCGCCGGCACGAGCGGCAGGCCCACGAGCGCGGGGATGATCGCGCCGCGGGTGGGCTGGTTGATGCCGGACGCGCCGGAGTGCAGGGCCACGAGGGCGTACAGCACCGGCACCGACTCGAGCCCGGCCCAGGCCTGCGCGGCGATGCCGACCGTGGTCAGCCACATGACGGCCGACGAGGTCAGTGCGACGCGGCGGCGGTCGTGCCGGTCCGCGATCGCGCCGCCGTACAGGCCCGCGACCACGAGGGGCACGAGCGCGGCGAGGCCGAGCAGGCCCACCGCGAACGAGGAGCCGGTCAGGGCGAACACCTCGAGGGACACCGCCACGAGCGTGAGCTGCGTGCCCACGTACGCGAGCGTGTTGCCGAGCCACAGCCGCCGGTAGGCGGGTGAGACCCGCAGCGGGGTGATGTCGACGAGGAGGCGGGCCACCCCGGAAGCCTAGCGCCGGGGCGGCCAGGGCCCGCCCCGGATCAGGCGGTCGGGACGGAGGCCCCGTCGCGGGAGATGCGGGTCATCTCCTCCCGGTCCACGACCTTCACCCGCTCCCGCGCCA
>NZ_JALJRI010000003.1:0-8812 GCF_024519795.1 Micrococcus sp. Mcc89
TCCGGCCTCGTTGGCCCCGGTGCGTGTCAACAACGTCATGCCCTCCTACAGCTAGATGGCTATACGCGAACAGCTGGTAGCCGTCGGACGACCCTGGGGCCCGCTCAGTGCCGAGCTTGTACTTCGCGTCTGCGACGACGATCCGTCGGCCCGTTCGCAGCATGAAGTCCGGGAATGAAGCGGTGGCCGGGTCGACCATCCGGTTCTCGTCGACGGCTGGCAGAACCCAGGGCGGAGGGACGCTGACGCCCTCGCCCGCCTGTGCGTCGCGGCTGACGACGAGCGTGCTGAAGGCGCTCTCCAGCGCGACCTCTAGGCACTGCTCCCAGAACTTCTCGGTCGCGACGTGCACCAACACCGCGTCGGTGCTCTCGGAGTCGTCCTCCGGTGCGACGGCCCAGTCCCGGAGGACTGTAACGGCAGCCTCGATCGCCGGCTTCCAGATCTGGTCGAGCGGCCCCATCCAGAGCCGCTCGGCGGTTAGGAGCGCCCGCTCGCGCTCGATCAACGTGACCGAGGACAGGAGGCGCAGCAAGTTGACGGCGCGGGTCTGCAGTCCTGGACGGAGCGCGGCGATTTTCGGCGGCAGTCGGTCGCTGGCGATTACTCGGAGAGCCGAGGCCACCACCTGCAGGAGCGGAGTGTCTGTGGTCAGTTCGTCGAACGTCGACTCCACGCGTGGCGTGCCCGTCGCAATGGAAAACAGTAGGCTCTTCGCGCTTAGCCGACCCCGGGGCATCCCTAGCGACTCCGTGCGTTCGGCGTACCTCGGGCGGACGCGGAAGATCAGTTTCTCCACCGTCGAAAGCAGCCGTTCATGCGATAGGAGCCTCAGCAACGAGGGCGCGAACACTCCCTCGAACTTCAGCGGGTTGTCCATGAGGCTGCCGCGCTCCGCGAGCAGCATGAGGTCGATGAGCTGCCCGAATGGGTCGCTACCGCCGGTCGGGTCGCAGAACGGGTCGTCCGAAGGCGAGCCGAGAGCGAGCAGGTCTGCTTGATCACGTGCTGCCTCCCCGAGACTACTGGCGAGGGAGCCGATGGCTGGGACAGAGGTCCTGATCGCCGCGAGCTCGGTCTCGTGCACCACGACGTGTGTGGTGGTCCCTGGGGAGTGCACGTAGTCCTGGACCGCCCGTACCGTCGATGACCACGGCTTGGGCAGCACTGTCACGGTCACGCGTCCCCCGGCACCGTCCGGGAGGACGGCGAAGCCTGAGCGCGTCCCGCGTGGGCTCGCCTTGATCCAGAGCCGAGAAGGGCTACAGGTCACTGTCATCGTCGTCCTCGGCCGCGTTGGGCTCATCCGAAGCCTCCGGTGCGGAGTACTCGGCCGCAGCCCTGACCGGGATGTCGACGACTGTCAGACCGCGAGTGAGGCCGTAGCCCTCTTCCGTGATTGCGAGCGACAGACTGGCGAGGAATTGGTCGAACTTGGTCCAGCGGTCGGCGACGTCGCTCGCGCCCGCGGCTTCGAGCCAGGCGTTGCGGGTCTCCTTGGCTAGTAGTTCTGTCGCGCCAACTTGGGTGGCCGTGTCGATGAGCTGCGGCAGGATCGCGTAGCGCCAAACCATCCATTCGGCGTCCTCGTCTTTGTCGACATCGTGGGCCGCCTTGCCGGACGCTTCCAGCGCTGCCAAGTCGACAACTCCGTACGAGCGGCCCCGTGCGCCGGTCGTCCGCTCGTGCCACCCGTCGGGTCCGACGCTGACGGATCGGAGTGCGGTGATCACAGCGTCCGAACGGTCGAGGATGATGAGCTCGAGGGTGTGGTCGGGTTGGCGGAGCCAGACGTGCACCTTGTGGTCGAGGCGTAGGGTGCCGGCGAGCCGGCTGAACTTCTGGTTATCGGACGTCTTTCCCTGGTAGTAGAGCTTGTAGTTCGGGCCGCCCTCGTTGTACCGGACGACGTTGTCGAGGTATCTCTTCCCCTCGAAGCGGATCTCCACCTTGTCGTGCGTTCCGCGCTGGGAGCGGGTGGTCGTGACCGCACCTCCGGACGACATCGGGAAAAACGCGTCCACTATGCCCTTGAGTCCTCGCGACTCGTCGACGTCCGGGAGGTTCAGCTGATTGTGACTGCCTCCGTCGAGCACGCGAGCCTCGAGCCAGAAGACGGCCGCGATGCCGCCTCTGCCGACGGCCTCGCGCACGGGGGCGAGCGGGTCGTTGGCGTCCGCGGTCGAGCCCTCCGTCGCCGCGACCCCGAACAGGTAGCTGTGGCCGAGCATCGCGTTCGGACCCAAGCATCGTCGCAGCGCCTCGTTGAGATTGGTCAGCTGGTCGATCGACCGCTCGACCCGGCCAGCCGCTTCCTTGCCGTCGGTGTCGACGATCTGCGTCCGCAGCACATCGCCGATCAGGGGCTCGACGCGAATGAAGCCAAATCGTCGGCGCAGCGCAGAGTCCAGCGGGGCAATCGAGCGGTCTGTCGTGTTCATGGTGCCGAGAAGATAGACGTTGCTCGGGACTGAGAAGAGCTCGCCCGAGTACGGCAAGGTGACCTCCATGCCGCCGCGCCACCGGACCCCGTCCCAGATAGAACGCTTGCTTGACTCCATTGTCAGCAGCAGGTCGCCGAACACCTTCGGGACGTTCGCGCGGTTGAGCTCGTCGATCAGCACCAAGAAATCGGAGCCTGGATCCGCGATCGCCTCACCGATCACGTTACGCAGGAAGCCGTCCTTGCGGACGAACGCGGCCATCGAATCGTCGTACCGCAGCCCCTCGACGAACTCCTCGTACGTGGTGTTGGGGTGAAGCGTGATCGCGTAGCGGCCGCGGCCATTTCCAGCGAGGGGTCGCCCCGTCTCCTGCTTCCACGCGTCGGCCACTGCGGCGACCACGTGGGACTTGCCCGTTCCTGGAGGACCTTCCAGGACTGCATTCTTGAAGCGCCGCAGCACACGAATTGTCTCTAACGCCAGTTCCATCGGCTACACCTCTCCTTCGCGACCACTCTATGGGTGACCGCCGACGGACGATCCGTCCCGCGACCGGTGCTGTAGGGCGCGCTCGGCGAGAGCCCGGAGCGCGGCGGCGGGATCGTCAACGTACTCGCCTTGACGCAGCGAGTCGGTTACCACCTCGTCGATCGAGTCCGCGACCGCGTCAGAGGAACCCTTCACCAGCGAGCGTCCGAGCTCGGCCAAGCGCTCGACCGCTGAGGCGGAGAGGTCCGGGAGAGCCAAGCGTTGCAGATCAGTCGCCTCGATCTTCAGCGCGCCGCCGCCGAGCACAGTGCACGTCGACTCGAGGTTGGCCCACGTCCAGCTTGAGTTCAGCAGCGCGAGCAACGCATCCGACGGCAGCGCGTTGGGCTCGACGGGCCACAGCCCTGCGAAGTTGGCGTCCACGACGACCCCCGAACCGTTCAAGACGGTCTTTGGTCGTCCGCCACATACGCGCCCAACGAACAGTGTTGGGCGGTGACGTGGCGCGAGGGCCGGCAGCTGGTACCAGAACCTCACCTGCTGGCCGGAGCGGTCGGTCCTGCTGTTCGTCGCCACGGCGGACAGGTCGGGAAATAGCTTCGTCGGGTCCTTCGGGGAGAGGGGAGTCGATGCGACTTGAGCAATCCACTTCCCTACGGAGGCAGGTAGGACCTGAGCATCACTAGGTCCCATCCTCTTCAGGTCGGACGGGGTGACCCAGCCTCGGAGGTCCACGACCCGCGAGGGCAGCAGCGCTTCGTCAACCGCGAACTCATCGCCGAGCTCGTTCTGACGTCGAACCGCCGGCAGGAGGCACTCGGTCGGGATGGCGAGTGAGTCGATCCCCCAGCGCGCGGCGGGGCGGACGACGCCGTCGACGAGCCTGACATAGAAGAAGTCGTTGGCACCGCTGCGGAGGCCCTGCCCGGCTCGCCAGCCGTACGAGTTCAGCGTCCGGACAGGGACGCCGCCGGGCGTTGCTCCCAGCGCCGAGGCGACCCTAGGCGGTAACTGCGCGCCCTGGCCGGAGGCGGACACGGACAGGCCACGCTCGACGTGAGCGGCGAGTCCGGTGGTCACGGTGACCGGGCTGCTGGAGGTCACCGCGTGCAGCGCCTTCGCGACTGCCTGCTCTGAGCCGAGCGTGCCGCGCAGTTCGCCGTTGGCGACGAGGCCGCGGGTCGCCCGCGCCATCACAGTCTTGCGTCCGGCTCGGCTCGCCGTCAGCGGGCGGCGTCTGGCCACGACCAGCTGCGTGCGGACCTGTGCGTCGTCGAACCACGACGCATCCCCGTCCTCGACGATGACCTCGACGTTGAACGCCGCGTCCAAGAGTGTTCGCACCGCCTGCGCGTACTTCCGGCTCAGCCAGACCTGCGGCGCGACAACGGCCAGCACGCCGCCCTCGCGTACGAGCGCAGCGCTCAGGATCCAGGCCGGCACGGCGATGTCGGATGTGCCGGGGTACTCCTTGGCGGCGCGGAGCCACAGCGCCCGGTCCTCGTCCGAGAACCCCGGCCGGGTCGTGATCGCCTGGATCAGCCCTGCCCGAACCCCGGCGCTGGTCGGCACGCTGATGCCGTCGACCTTCCCCCTGGACTGGTAGCGGATGTACGGGGGGTTGGTGATCACCAGGTCGAACTGGGTCGACGGGAGCGGAGCGGAGAAGGCGTCGCCGAGAATGAGGTCGGTGCCGCCGACGCCGTGCAGTGCGGAGCGCGCTCGGAGGAGCGCGATTGGGTCAAGCTCTATCCCAACCATCCTCTCGGGGCGCGCCCCGACGGACAGGCATGCCTGGAGCAAGTCGGCCGAGCCGACCATCGGGTCGATGATGGACTCCGCCGAGCCGGCGTCGGCCAGTGCGGCGAGAAGCCGGCCGACCCGCTGGTCGGTGAAATACTGGCCGAGCTGCTTCTTGCGCGCCGCATCCAGGTGCGCCTCGACGGTCATTCGGCACCCCTCATGCGGTAGACGGCCCGTGCGTCCATCGTGATCGGCACGCCGCCCACGAGGGCTGCGCCGACCAGCTTCGAATACCGGTGCTGCTCCTGACGCGCGGTCACCGGTAGTGGGCCTGAGGACCGCAGCTCGGCCAGCGCCAGGTCCCGCATAGTCGCCGTGACCGGAGCGGCGGTGTCGGCCACACGCTTCCTCACCAGCAGCAGCGGGTCGCCGCTCACGGCCACGTGGCCGTTGACCTGCTTGAAGCTGGCCTGGGTCTTGTCGAGGATGTTCGCGGCGGTGATGACCAAGCCGGCGTCGGTGAGGCTCGTCGTCAACGCCCGCCACACCGAGGCGTGGGACGAGTGGAACACGAGCGTCGCGTCCGCATCTGGCTTCATGACCCTGCCGACCTCGGAGAACACCGACGTCAGCAGCGCCTGGTACTCGTCGACGCCCTTGCCCTGTGCGGGCGAGATGATCGCCTCATCATCAATGCGGGTGGTCTGCCCGAGCCAAAGCTCGTTGAGCTGGTTGATCTCGGAGTAGGGGATATAACCCCCAAACGGCGGATCGGTAAATACGTAGTCGATCGATTCATCGGCTAGATGCAGGTCTGCGCTGCTCCCGGTGACGATCGTCGCTTCACCCGTCAGGCCGTGCAATAGCTCAAACGCCGCAACGAAGGTTTTGATCTTGCGTTGAACACCAGTGAATACGTTCTTCTCCACGGGCAGCCCGCTGACATACATCACACCCGATTGGGCGCCGGAGACGATGAAGTCCTTGGAGTTTTTCTTGAGTACAACGCGGGTCATCAGCGTGGAGTGCGCAGCATTGTAAGAGAGGACGAGCAGTCGCAGGGCCTCGCGCAGCCCCTCAGGCTCGTTGTCGATAAGTTGCCACAGGGTCGCTAACGCGCGGAAGTTCCGGGCGGTGTACAGGTGGTGCAGGTGGGTCATTCCCTGGTGGTATCCGCTGCGGTGGAGGTCCCCCCAACGCAATGGGACGATCGGCGCGCTGATGGGAAGGCTACGGGTGAGTGCCTCGGCCTCCGCCGCAGCATCCTCATCAGTTGCTTCCCGGCTCCAATTGCCGTCCGCAGACTTGCCGTACACCTTCCACGGGACGCGCCGGCGGCGCGTATGGGTCTGCCCCCCGGTCCACGGGTCCACCACGTCTTCCAGGACGCGTCCCCAGTCGTCGGGCGAGCCGGTGTGGCCGCACGAGCACGTGAACCGATCGTCGAACCGCAGGGGTCCATAGCGTACGCGCGTTTCGGCATACGTTGTCTCGGCCCCGCAGCGCGGGCACGCCACAACATCGCTCCAGATGATGTGGCGAACGACGCCGTCCTGCCCGTCGGGGCCCTTGGTCGCGTAAAGCGAAGGCTCCAGCTTTGACGCGGCGCAGACGAGCCGATTGGCGGCGGTTGCGAAGGCTTTCGGCTCCGGTGCGTGGGTCATCACGCGCGACAGGAGGGTGCCGATCTCCGAGAGCTCGTAGAGAGTGGCGTTCCGAGCACCCCACTGCGGATTCATCCCGCGCTCGGCGGCCAGCGCGAGCATCCGCTCGGTTGGCCGCTCGCAGAGCAGCGCCGCGATTCCGGTAGTACCGGAACCGCCGAAAACGTCCAGAACATGGTCGCCGGGCTTCGTGTGGCACGCGATGAACAGTGCGACACTCTCAGCCGAGATCTTCGTCGGATACGAGAACGCGTTGTAGAGAGGGCCTGTCCGAGCAGCAGGCAGCGGCAACGAATAGAGAGCTTCCATCGCATCCGGTCTCATAATGCCTCTTTCTCTTTTTGGGCTGCTCGAGAGCGCCCTGTTGGGCGAATGCGTATCTCCCTCTGGTCATCACTGAGGGCGAACTCGACCTCGCTTCCCGCATCCAGGTTCAAAACACGCAAGAGCTCGACTGGGATGCAAACCTGCCGGACCTTCGTCAGAGCGCGAGGTCCGTACCATACGACCTTTTCGGCAGTCACGGGGGCAGTGTAGCAAACCTCCTAACTCTAATATGTCTAATAGTATATAAGGATCTAACGATGTTGCTCGCCACAAGCGGACGCGGCCGCTCAGTTGACTGGTCTACCGGGGGGTGCCGCACCGAGCGGCGACATCTGATCCGGGTTGCCCGCGGGTAGCCTGGAAGGGTGTGGCTGGGCCTGCTTCTTACCTCCGCGTTCCCTGATGACCTCATCACAGTGACCCGTGCCTGTGAAGACGGAGTGACCCCAGCTCAAATCGTTAAGGAAGTCGGATTCCACGAGGTGACCTTGGTGAAGTGGGTGCGTCAGGCCGACATTGAAAGCGGCTCTTCGCAGTTGAGGGTGTAGCGCACGTCGCGTAGGGCTCGGCGCGTCGGTCCCCGGGTAGACGTCGAGGCCTCCCGAGGATGAAGGCTCCTACACGCTCATCCCGAAAGACCTCGACGTGCCTGACGCTACCCCGCCAGCGGGCTTCGCCTGCCCTGACCTGACCACGTTCTGCGGACTCGACGAGCTGGGCCTCGTCGCGACCGGCCAACGCATCGAAGCCGACCGTGCCGTGGTCGCGTGCCGGGTCGTCGAGCCCGACCAGTGGTGCCGAGAGTGCGGGGCAGAAGGGAGCCCGCGCGACAGCGTGGTCCGCCGACTGGCTCACGCACCGCTTGGCTGGCGACCCACGCTGCTGGAGGTCGTCGTGCGCCGCTACCGGTGTGCGGACTGTGCCCACGTGTGGCGTCAGGACACGAGCGCCGCCGCGGAGCCGCGGGCCAAGCTGTCGCGTCGTGGACTGCGGTGGGCACTCGAAGGCATCGTCGTGCAGCACCTGACCGTGGCGCGGGTCGCTGAGGGGCTCGGCGTCGCGTGGAACACCGCCAACGACGCGGTCCTGGCCGAAGGCAAGCGGGTCCTCATCGATGACGAGCACCGGTTCGACGGCGTCAAGGTCATCGGCGTCGACGAGCACGTGTGGCGCCACACCCGGCGCGGCGACAAGTACGTGACCGTGATCATCGACCTCACCCCGGTCCGCGACGGCACCGGCCCAGCGCGCCTGTTGGACATGGTCGAGGGTCGCTCCAAGGCCGCGTTCAAGACCTGGCTCGCCAACCGTCCGCAGGCCTGGCGCGATGGTGTCGAGGTCGTCGCGATGGACGGGTTCACCGGCTTCAAGACCGCCGCGGTCGAGGAGCTGCCCGACGTGACCACGGTGATGGACCCCTTCCACGTCACCCGCCTGGCCGGCGAAGCGCTGGATGAATGCCGACGACGGGTCCAGCTCGCGATCCACGGCCACCGCGGCCGGAAGGGCGACCCGCTGTACGCGGCGCGACGGACGCTGTGCACCGGTGCCGACCTGCTCACCGACAAGCGGACCGATCGGCTCCGCGCGCTGTTCGCCGACGACGCCCACGTCGAGGTCGAAGCCACCTGGGGCATCTACCAGCGGATGATCGCCGCCTACCGCCACGAGGACCGCCGCCGTGGCCGCGAACTGATGGCCAAGCTCATCGCCGACATCAGCACCGGCGTCCCCAAGGCACTGGTCGAGATCACCAAGCTCGGCCGCACCCTGAAGAAGCGCGCCGCCGACGTCCTCGCCTACTTCGACCGGCCCGGCACATCCAACGGACCTACCGAAGCGATCAACGGACGCCTCGAGCACCTCCGCGGATCCGCGCTCGGGTTCCGCAACCTGACCAACTACATTGCCAAATCGCTGCTCGAGACCGGAGGCTTCAGACCCCAACTACACCCTCGATTGGGATGAGCCATCATTCCGTGCAGCAGACCCACCGACCGGCGGCGGGGCGCCGTGGTCCGCGCAGCGGCCTGATCCTCGCGACCAAGTAACTGCCGGTCGTGAGTCCGCGCTGAGTTGCGTACTGCCATTGGGCTGACCCCGTTTCGTAGGTCCAGTCGTTATGAGAGTCGTCCTGTTGCCCGC